>NZ_JALNUM010000018.1:0-71444 GCF_026540795.1 Methylobacterium sp. GC_Met_2 | reverse complement strand
GGGAGAGGGGGCATGTCGCGCTTGCCACCCGTGTTGGCAGACGCGTGTCGTGTACCGTGGGCAAGCCAACGCTTCATCCGCTTAGCTCTTTGTTATGTCGCAGGTTTTTGTCGCAAAACCGGTGGCCACTTTTGCGAAACCTGCTTAGAGCCGCCGGATGCGGGGTTCCGGCCGCACCTCCAGCATCAGATGCGTCAGCGCCCAGACCAGGGCGTCGAGCCGGTCGGGCGAGCCCCCACCGGACAAGCCGTCCGGTCCGAAATCGCACAGCTCGTCCTCCAGCGCCGGAAAAGCCCCGACATGGTGGACGAGGCCGCGGGCATAGAGCAGGGAGACCGGCTCGGCCCGCAGGTATTTGCCCCGCGTGGCGTGGACCCGGGTCACCGGCACGGCGGGATCGCATTGCGCCAGCACGGCGGCCGCCATCTCACCGCCCTGGTTGACCTCGACCACGAGGGCGTCCGCGGCGAGCCGGTGGTAGAGCGCCAGCGCCGCCCCGGCCCAAGCCTGCGGCGTGGCGCGGGCCAGGCTCGCATCGGCCAGCACGTAGGCCCGCCCATGCGCGCGGCCCGCCGCCACGATCCCGCAGGCATCCGAACGGGCCCCCGAACTCGCGGGCGGATCGACCGCCACGACGATCCGCCCGAGATCGGGGGCGGCGGCGACCCGGCCGGCTTCGAGGCCGGCGCGGTCCCACAGGGCGTCGTCCCGGTCCTCGATCAACTCACCGTCGAGTTCCTGGCGACCGAGGCGCGTGCCGGCGTAGCGGCCGACCACGCGCTCCAGGAAATCCGGCGCGAGGTGCTCGGCGTTGTCGCGGGTCCGGGCGCGGGTCACCACGGTGCGCGGGTCGTCGAGCAGGCGCCGGATCAGCGGCACCGGCCGCGGCGTGGTGGTGACGAGGTTGCGCGGCCGCGCGCCGAGGCGCAGGCCGAATTGCAGCATGTCGAAGGCCGCGTCCGGCCGGCGCCACTTGGCGGCCTCGTCGCACCATGCGGCCCCGAATTGGGGGCCGCGCAGGGCGTCCGGCTCCTCGGCCGAGAACGCCTGGGCCACGGCGCCGTTCGCCCATTCGAGGCGCCGTCGGCTCGGCGACCAGTCCGGCCGGCTCCGGCCGCGCCGGGGCAGGCCGAGGATCCCCGACGGGCCCTCGATCATCACCTCGCGCACGTCGTTATGCGTCTCCCCCACCAGCGCGATGCGCCCGACCGGCTCGGGCGTGAAGGCCGGATCGCCCCGCGCCTGGGCGTCGACCCACTCGGCCCCCGTGCGGGTCTTGCCGCTGCCGCGGCCGCCGATCACCGCCCAGGTCGTCCAAGGCTCGGCCCCGCTGAGCCCCGGATCGGCGGGCGGGAGCTGATCGGCGCGGGCCCGATGCAGCCAGTCGGCCTCAAGCGCCCGGATCAGTTCGGATGGCAGCGTGGCAAGAAAATCAGGCAGGCGCCCCGCCGCCGACAAAGCCATCATAGCGTCGCGCGATCTCCGCGCGGAGCGTGGGCAGGTCGCGATCGAGACCGTCATCGCCGCCCTCCCCCGTCGCGCCGTGGGCGCCCTCGGCATCGACCTCATCGAGCAGCCGCTTCAGGCCGCCGAGGTCGCGCAGGACCCGGGCGGATTCGGCGAAAGCCGCCCCCTCCCCGCTCAAAGCCGCATCAAAGGCGGCGATCTGCCGGGCGATGTGGCTGCGCAGATGCGCCCGCAGGGTCGCGGGATCGATCACCGACGCCGGATCGCGCGGCGCGCCGCGGCGTGTCGGCCGCACCAGCGGCGTCAGCTGGATCGCCGCGCTCAGCCAAGCCATCGAATTCTGCCCGAAGCCCAGGGCCGCCGCGACGTCGGAGGGATCGTTGCCCGGTTGGCTCAGAAGCCGGGCGACCGCAAGGCGCCGCGGCTCGGGCCATTTCGCGACGACGGAGCGCCAGTGCGGCGGCCGCGGCCAGCCGGCCCGGGCGTTCCAGGTCTTGATCGTACTCAGGTGGACCCCGGTGCGGGCTGCGATCTCGGGGATCGTCAGCTCAGTCTCGCGCAGGAGCTGCAACACCGCGATGCGCCGTTCCGCGGGGTGCGCAGCGCCTACCTGCATCGCCGCCTCTCCGCATACGTCTCGACCGTGCCTTGGTGATAGCCCGGCAGCGGGCCGGTGTCAAGCGCAAATTCCTAGGATGGGCATATTTTGAGGATTCATGCATCCGTGGCAGGCCGTTGGCCGGCAAAGTCTCGCGCGATGGGAAGAGCGCTCCCACATGCCCGCCCGCCGGCACGGGCCGCCTCCACTCCGTGCGCCGCCTACGTCTCTGGCCGGTCGATCATCCCGCTCCCTGTGCATGAGCACTCCAAAGGCGGCTGAAGACCGGAACGGCACCCGGGTCGGCACGTTGACCGGCGCTATCCACTCACACTTGACTCCTCACACACGCGCCAAAGCGAATCGGATCGAGAATGGTCGGACAGCCCCCAGGGTCCGGAACGGCTGAGCCGAAGGGCGATGGTCCTGCGGAGGCTTCCGAAATGGTGCCGACCCCGGGGACCGCCGAGGCGGCGGCCCTGAGCGACAGCTTCAGGCGTTTCGCCGATGTCGTGCCGCTGATGATGTGGCGTTCCGATGCGCACGGCCACGCGATCCACCACAACGAGTGCTGGCTGGAATTCACCGGGCGCCCGCTCGCAGCGGAACTCGGCCTCGGCTGGCGCGAGGGGCTGCACCCCGAGGATTTCGAGCGTCACGCCGGAATCGTCGCGGAGGCCTTCGGGTCTCGGGTGCCGTTCACGGTGGAATTCCGCCTGCGGCGTCACGACGGCGTCTATCGCTGGTTGCTGGATACCGCGCGCCCGCTGGTCGAGGACGGGCGATTCCAGGGCTATCTCGGCTCCTGCTTCGACATTACCGACCGCAAGCATGCCGAGGAGCATATCGAGCACGCGCTCGCCGAGAAGGAGACGCTGCTCGCCGAGGTCTACCACCGGGTCCGCAACAACCTTCAGGTAATGGTCAGCCTGATCGGCCTGTACGGGCGGGCGGCGCCGGATGCCTGCCGCGGCAGCTTCGAGGCGCTGGGCCAGCGGGTCCGGGCGATCGCCCTGGTGCAGCAGCACCTGCACGAGGCGCCGCACATCGCCTCCATCGACCTGCGGGATTACCTGCACCGCCTGGCCTCGGGCCTCGGCCAGCTCCGGCGGGCCGGACGCATCAGCGTTCAGGTCGAGGGCGCGGGCAACGGCCTCGTGGAGCCCCGCACCGCCAACGCGCTCGGCATGATCGTGGCCGAAATCGTGGCGGAGTGCCTGGACGCCACGGCCGAGCACGTCGCCTGCGCGATCAGCATCGGCCTGGACGCCGCGGCGGGCCAGCCGCTCTGCGTCTCGATCGTGTCCGGTGTCAGCGAGATGGCGGCCTCCGGTCGCCCCAATGTGCCGAAGCTCGGACCCCGCCTCATCGCGGCCTATGCGGCGCAGGCCGAGATCGCGGTGTCCGGGGATGCCAGCCCGACCGATCCCCTGAGGCTGACCCTGCCGCCGAGCGCCACGGCGCAATGACCCGCGGCGCAACGACTAGCCGCGTCGCCCGGCCCCGTCGCCATGGCCGCCGGACCGGCCTATAGCGGCACGGCCCCCTTCCGGATCCGGACGAGCATGCTGCCCCCGATCGACACCATCATCGAAAATTTTGAGATCGTCGAGGACGACGATATGCGGCTCGAATATCTGATCGAGCTCGGCCGCGCCCTGCTGCCGATGCCCGAATCCCTGCGCAGCGAGGCCAACCGGGTCCATGGCTGCGAGAGCCAGGTCTGGATCGAGACGGCCGCCGAGGGCTCGGGCGCGGAGCGGCACCTGCGGCTGCAGGGGTTCAGCGATTCGTTCATCGTCCGCGGCTTCGTCGCGCTGATGGTCGCGTTCTACACCGGCAAGACCCCGCGCGAGGCCGCTGAGACCGATGGGCTGGACCTGTTCCGGCAGCTCCGCTTCGGCTCCCACGTGACATCGAAGCGGTCGAACGGCGTGCGGGCGATGGCCGAGCGCATCCACCGGGACGCGACTCGGCTCGCCGCTGAGGCATAAGGCGCGCCTGACCTCACCCCCGCCATAGGCGCAGCCGCGCCCGCTCCGGCCCGGTCGCCTCCCGCTCCAGGCCGTAATGCTCGGCGAGCCGACCGAGGGCGATGCGTGCCACGACCTTGGCGGAGCGGGCCGGCCAGCGCCGCTCGACCTCGATCCGCTCCAGCCCTTTCAGGAAGCCGCAGAGATCGATCAGCAGGCCGGACAGGTCGCCGCCGACCGCATCGAGGGCGCCGCGCACCCGCTGCCGGGCCGCGATCACGTGGTCGGCCGCCGAGGCCGGGTCGCGCGGGCCGCCGCCATCGACCCGCGTGGCCCCGAACTCGCTGCCCATCCGGGGCAGCAGCGCGGCGGCGGTCATGTCCCGCCGCAGCCGCTCGCCGGCCTCGAAGCAGGCGGCGTCGATCAGCGGGACGCCGTCCCGGCCACGGCGGCGCACCATCCAGGCGAGCGGGTTCTCGGCGGCGTTGCGCAGGACGGGCTCCGCCGTCCGGTCCTCCTGCTCCACGACCAAGTCACGGTGCTGCGCGGCGAACGCGGCCTCGCCCCCCGCCGCCTGCCGGCGCAGGCGCGACCGGCCGGCTGTGCTGATCGTCAGCCGCGTACCGGCGGCATCCCACTCCGCCAGATCGGCCGCCGCGAGGGCCCGGCCTGAAGCCGCCGCGAAGCGCCCGCTTCCCACCGAGATTCCGTCGCCCCCGCGCCGGACGATCAGCGAACCCTCGGCGAGCGGGTCGGGCCGGGCATAAGCACATGGCTCGCCCAGCCGAGTCAGCAGGCGGGCGGCCTCAGGGGGCAGATCGGTCGCTGGCTTCGCGCGTCGTTTCGACGGGGCGCCGCTGCGGGGATCTTGCTCGACGCTTATGTTCATGATTTGTTCCTAAGCGGGTGAACGCGACAAGACGCACGCGCAGTGTCTCAGGAATTTCGAGAACCTCAAGGCTTTTTTGCCTATATCCCCAGCGATCAGTTCGGAGCTTGCCGAGCCGGGCGCGTCGGCGGCCGATGCAGGATCTCGGCGATCTCGTCTTCAGACTTGTCCCGCACGTCGTAGCCCATCGCCTCGAGTCGATCGATCAGCGCCGGGCTGCTGGTCGCCGAGCGCGCCGTCCATTGCGCCAGGACGTCGTTCACCTGCTCCAAGTCCGGCGTGGGGTGATCGGGCTGCGGATCGGGGGCTTTGGCCATGTCGGCACCTTGATTCGGGTCGGCGACCGCCCGCGCGGATGCGCCGCGGCCAGCGGCTCAACGCCTGAGGTCGGAACGGGCTCCCGGCCGCCGCCGCGCCCCACGCAGGGCGCGGCGGCCCGGGACCAGCCCTGCACCGGGCCGTCTTGCCATCCCGCGCGCCAGCGCGACACATGCCTGGCCCGCAGGTGACGGGATCCAATGGGAGACACGATGACGGAGATCGGCCGAGGCTTCCCGGCGCACCAGACCGGGATGCCGATTGCCCACCCCATCGCCGAGGCGCGGCCCCGGCGGTTCAGCGTGCACGGGCAGGAGATCACAGATCCCTATGCGTGGCTCAAGGCCGAGAACTGGCAGACGGTCCTCAAGGACCCCGCTGCGCTGCCCGAAGACATCGCCGCCTACCTGAAGGCCGAGAACGCTTTCGCCGAATCGGCGCTCGCCCGGACGGCGGATCTTCGCAAGCAGCTGGTCGCCGAGATGCGTGGACGGATCCAGGAGGACGAGAGCGGCGTCCCGGATCCGGACGGACCGTTCGCCTACTACACACGCCACCGGGAGGGCGGGCAGCACCCGCTGATCTGCCGACGTCCGGCGACCTCGCCCGATGTGCCCGAATCCGGACCGGACCCGGTCGAGACGATCCTGATCGACGGCGACCAGGAGGGCGCCGGCCTGCCGTTCTTCGAGATTGCCGCAGCCGTCCATTCCGATGACCACGCGCGCCTCGCCTGGAGCGCCGACACCAAGGGATCGGAACTCTACACGATCCGGGTGCGCGACATAGCAACCGGTCTCGACCTCGACGACCGGGTCGAGGCGACCTCCGGCGAGGCGGTCTGGGCCGCGGACGGGGACAGCTTCTGGTACGTGGCGCTCGACGCCAACCACCGGCCCGCCAAGGTCCTGCGTCATCGCCTCGGCACGGCCCAGAGCGCGGACGAGACGGTCTATACCGAGCGGGATGCCGGCTATTTCGTCCATATCGGTAAAACCCAGTCCGGCGCCTTCCTCGACGTGACCGCAAGCGATCACGAGACATCCGAGGTCCGGCTTCTGGACCGGCAGGCGGCGGAGGCACCGTTGCGCCTCGTGCATCCGCGGGAGCCGCTCCTGATCTACGGCGTGGAGCACCGGGGCGACCGGCTGTTCATCCGGACCAACGCGGACGGCGCCGAGGATTTCAAGATCGTCACCGCGCCGCTCGACGATCCGGGCCGGGCCAGCTGGACCGACCTCGTACCCCATCGGCCGGGGGTGATGATCCGCCACCTGCACCTGCTCGCGGATCACCTGATCCGGCTGGAAATCGAGAATGCGCGGCCGCGGATCGTGGTGCGTGACCTCGCGGACGATTCCGAGCACACGGTCGCCTTCGACGAAGAGACCTATTCCCTCGGCCTGCGCGCCGGACTCGCCTTCGACACGCAGACGATCCGTTTCGTCTACTCGTCGATGACGACCCCGTCGGAGACCTGGGACTACGGGTGCCGGTCCAAGGCACGCACCCTGCGCAAGCGGCAGGCGGTGCCGAGCGGGCACGACCCGGCGGCCTACGTGACGCGGCGGCTGTTCGCCACCGCGCCGGACGGCGAGCGGGTGCCGATCTCGCTGCTGCACCGGCGGGATCTCGTCCTCGACGGCAGCGCGCCGCTGCTGCTCTACGGCTACGGCTCCTACGGCACGCTGATGCCGGCGGCGTTCCGGACCAGCCTGCTGAGTCTCGTCGACCGCGGCTTCGTCTACGCCATCGCGCATATCCGCGGCGGCACCGAGAAGGGCTGGCGCTGGTACCTCGACGGCAAGCGCGAGAAGAAGCCCAACACCTTCACGGACTTCATCGCCTGCGCGCAGGCGCTGATCGCGGCCCGCTACACCGCCGAGAAACGCATCGTCGCCCATGGTGGATCGGCGGGCGGCATGCTGATGGGGGCGGTGGCCAACATGGCGCCCGGGCTGTTCGCCGGCATCGTGGCCGATGTGCCCTTCGTCGACGTGCTCAACACGATGCTCGACGCCGAACTGCCGCTGACCCCGCCCGAATGGCCCGAATGGGGCAATCCGGCCGAGAGCGAGGCCGCCTTCCGGACGATCCTTTCGTACTCGCCATACGACAACGTCGCCGCGCAGGATTACCCGGCGATCCTGGCGCTCGGCGGCCTCACCGACCCGCGGGTGACCTACTGGGAGCCGGCCAAGTGGGTGGCGCGGTTGCGCGCCACCATGACGGGGGGCGGCCCGGTATTCCTGCGGATCAACATGGAGGCCGGCCACGGCGGCGCCGCCGGACGGTTCGACCGGCTGGAGGAGGTGGCGTTGATCTATGAGTTCGCGCTGATGGCGGTGGGGAAGGCTTGAGAGCCGCCGGTCAGGGCTGAGCTTCGGCGGGTGCGGGCGGCTGGGCGGTTCCCTCCCCGAGGATCCGCGCCCGGCGCGCCGCCTCCTCGGCGGCAGCTTTCTCCGCGGCGGCCTTCTCGGCGGCGGCCTTGTCGGCGGCGGCCTTCTCGGCGGCCGCCTTGAGGGCCGCGGCGCGGGCCTTGTCCATCTCGATCCGGGCGCGGCGGCGCTGCCGCTCCACCTGATCGGCCTCCGTCAGCTCGATCGTCTCCAGCTCGCGCTGGAGCACGAAGGCGGCGAGCCCGTTCGACAGGGCGCCGACATCGAGCACCTGGTCGGGGGCCGCGAGCGGTCCCGCGAGGCCGAGCTGGATCGTCGACGATCCGGTGCTCCAGCCCCGGGGCACCGGACCGCCGGTCAACGTCCCCCGGGCGTCGAGGCGGGCGTTGCGCAGGTCGTAGCCGATCGTGCCGGCCCAGCGGGCGGACCCGAAATCGATGTCGTACGGGCCAGCCCGCAGGATCCCGCCCACGATCGTGGCGGCGGCGCACGCGGGACCGGTGGCCTGGGCCGCCGCCTTGCCGAGTTCCTCCGCGACAAGGGCCTGCAGGCGCCCCTCACGCAGCGGGTCATCGATCTCCACTGCCCGGGCGAGCGCGCGCCCTGGCGCCCCCGGATCGGCCGCCGGGATGCGCAGGTCCTTGAGGATCAGCGTGCCGCTGCCCGAGAGCCCGTCGCCGAGGCCCGGGAGCGTCTCGGCGGCGGTCGAGAAGCGCAGATCCGCATCCAGACGGCCGCCGATCGGGCCGCCGCCGAGCCCGGCGATCGCCACATCCGCCAGGCTGCCGGAACCCGAGAGCGCCGCGCCGGCGCCCGCCCGGGTGATCGTGGCCGATCCCGCGATCCGCCCCCCGCCGAGCTTGGCCGTCAGGTCGCGGAGGGTCAGGCTGGCTTCCGACAGGCCCAGCGCGACGGTGGCGTCGGTCGTCGCGAGACCGCGGCCGAGATCGAGCTTGGCGATGCGCGCGTCGAGGGTGATGGCCGGGGGATGGCCCGGCGGCCCGAACCGCCCGTTCTCCTGCACCGGGAGCACGAGCGCGGCCGCCACCTGGGGCAGCGACAACCGATCGAGGGTAAGGCGTCCGCTCAGGGCGCCGCCGGGCGCGCGCATCAGCGTTCCGTCGACAGCGGATCCCGCGATCTGCCCGGTCAGCGCCGCGCTGCTGGCGCCCGCCTCCTGGGACAGCCTGACGGTCAGGTCGGCAGGCCAGGCGCCGGGCTGCAGGCTCGCGGCCCCGGCCAGCGTCAGGAACGGCGCGAGGTCGGCCGTTTCGGCCCGGAGCGCGCCCCCGGTCGGCAGCGCGTCCGCGCCGATGAGGATCGGCCGGCCCGTCGCGATCCGTAACCCCGCCACCGTCCCGTCGGCCGTGATCGCGAGGGCGGACTCCTCCGGCCGCTCGGCGCTCAAGCGCAGCTCGGCGGGCCGCTGGAGGCCCGGGATATCCGCCCGCCCGAACCATGTGCCGGCCCGGGCGGCGCTCAAGGCGGCGGTGCCGCCCTCGATCCGCGCCCCGCGGCTCGCCAGCGTCAGGTCGAGGGTGCCGCCGCCCGCGTTGCCCTTCGCCTGCGTGCGCAGCGCCCCGGCGGTGCCCTCCCGGTCGAGGGTGACGGCGAGGTCGAGGGGCGCGTCCTTCAGGAACGGCGGCAGCAGGCGCAGCTCGCCGACCCAGACCCGTTCGAGCAGGCCGAGCAGCGGCGCCGCCACCGGGGCCTTCAGGCGGCCTGAGACGCGCCCGGTCCCATCCGCGCCGATCCGGCCGGACAGCGTGGCGCTCGCCCCCGCGAGATCGGTCACCGCGAGACTGTCGACCACGACGCTGGCGCCGTCCGTCTGGATGCTGGCCGCAATGGTGCCGTTGCCGGATCCGACGGTCCCGAAGCGAACGTCCCGAGCCTCCAAGGTCAGGGCGAGATCGAGGTCGCGCAGGGTCCCGAGCGTCGTCCCGAGGGGCGGCAGGGCCGCGATGTCGATGCCGTTCGCCCGGATCTGCGCATCGAACCGACCCCGGACCCCGTCCTCAGCGGCGGTGTAGCGCGCGTTCCCGGTGATCCGGGCGGGGCCGAGCCCGACGCGCAGGTTGCGCAGGGATAGGCTCGCGGGATCGGCGGACAGATCGGCCGCGGCTTCGATCCGGCGTCCGTCGAGCAGCGCGGTCAACGGCCCCTCCACGCCGAGGCGGCGCAGATAGCGGCCCAGCGCATCCGAATCGGGCGCGACGAGCGCCACCGGGCCGGTCAGGCGGAACGGCGCCGTCTCGACCTGCCCGCTCACGCTGAGGGTCGAGTCCGCCGGGCCGGTGACTGAGAGGCGGCGCAGCAGCAGGCCGCCGGCCCGCTCCACGGTGCCGGTCAGCGCGAGGTTCGACAATTCGTCGCCCCCGAGCACGGCGCTGCCCACCGAAAGGTCGAGGTCGATCATCGCCGGCAGTGCGCCGCCCCAATTGGGCAGGCCGCGGGCGATCAGGTTCTGGCCCTCGGTCGAGGTCAGGAAGGCGTCGAGGTCGAGGCGACGGGCTTCCAGGCTCAGGCCGGCGCGCCATTGGCGCAGGTCGAGCCGGCCGGTGCCTCCGAGCCGCAGGGTCCGCCCGCCGGGATCGATCGCGAGATCCACCCCCTCGAACCGCACCTGCGCGCCCCGGGCCTTGAAGGCGCCGCTCAAGGAGAACGGCAGGTAGGCGCCCGCGACCTGGGTGGGCGGGCCGACCACAAGACGGGCGGTACCCTCGGACTCCACCTGAACAGCCCCGCCGCTCTCCTGGGGGGCAAGGCCGAACCGCGCGTCCGCCTCGAACCGGGGGTGAGCATCGCCGCCGCCCGAGATCTTCACGGCGACCCGCCCGTCCGGCCCCGGCGTGCCGCTGACAGCCCGGAACGGCACGCCGCCGCTCGTGCCCTCCACGCGCCACGGCCCGACGAGGGCCGGGGCCTGCAGGGTCAGATCCTGAGCGTAGAACTGATCGGTCCGGCCGGTCGCCGGGACCTGGGTGGTGACGAGGAATTGCTGGACGTGCAGCGCCTCGATCGCGAAATCGCGACCACGCAGGGATTCGCCGAGATCGGCCGGCAGCTTCAGGGCGTCGGGGCCGGCGAGCGGGAGCCTGATCTCGGCCCGGCCGACCCGGGTTTCGGTGAAGCGGAACTCGCCCTTCAGAAGCGGCGCCAGCGCGATCTCGGCCTTGACGAACCGGGCGTCGAGGCTCGGGCGCTCCGGATCGGTCCCGAGATGCAGGCGGTCGATGCGCAGCCGCGGCGAGGGCAGGAGCCGAACCTCGATCCGCCCGTCGGTCCGGGCCGGGACGCCGAGCGATTGGGCGATCGCCCGATCGACCAGGGCGCGGTGGGCCTGCCAATCCACGAAGGGTGGGACGGCCAGCGCCGCCACGAGAACCAGGATGACGGCGCCCGCCAGCGCGGTCAGAAGATCACGCACCGTTCCCGTTCCGCACTCGTGTCCGCGCGGGCAAACACCATAGCGATGTCGCCCCCCGCGTGCCCCCGCGGGCAAACCGCAACGGCCTTAGCACGATAAGGGGCCGGGGGCGCCAGCGCGGGATCTACGCGGTTGGAGACCCTGTCGCGCTGACGCGACCTACCTGTCCGCGGGGATGGAATGTTCATCGCTGAAAAAGAGAGGGTATGATTTACCTACCGATGTTGTTGAAAATTCAAGCTTTGGGATGAATCATCATACGGCGAAAGGCTTTAGATCCGGTATAAAGATCTAGTATGCCTGATGGGAAATTCGCAAAAGTTGTCAACTTGCCGCGAGGTGCGCAACGGGTTCGCCGCCAGGATGTTTGATGCCCGCCAAACAGGCACGTCGGCACAGGAAAACATCATGCCCCAGAAGACTCATACCGAGGCTGCCGAGCACCACGAGAAGGCCGCCAAGTCGCATCGCGCAGCCGCCGAGCATCATGGCAAGGGTGACCACGCGGCAGGCCACAAGCACTCCACGGAAGCGCACGGCCACGCGGACAAGGCCAAGGAGCATTCGACCAAGGCGCATGGCAAGAGCGCCGAGAACCACAAGTAAGAAGCCGTTTCCGGGTCCGGCTCCCGCCCGAGGTCGGGCGGGGGTGGGATCCGGAACCCTTCGCCAGCGGGGCTGATCGGGACTTCGTTACGTCCCTCGCCGCGCCGGACGTAAGTGCCGTCTCGGGTACCCGGTTGGCAGCCGTTCGAACACTTGCGGACCGAGCTCGGCCCAGCGCTCAGGGTGCGCGGCGACGCCGCTGCCGACGGGCGAGGTCCACCACCCCGCCCAACACCCTCCGGTCGCATTCCCCCCGAACCACCTCGACGCCGTTCGCGATTTGGTCCAGGGAAGCAGGATGCAGAACCACCCGCATGCGCAGCCCGCCGGGGACGGCGCTCCGTCCTCCTCCATCGCCGCCCGCGCCATGGGCGCGCTCCGCCGCGACGCCGCCTCGTATCTCGAAGGCCTCAACCCCGAGCAGCGGCGCGCCGTCGAGACCACGGAGGGCCCCATCCTCGTGCTGGCCGGCGCCGGCACCGGCAAGACCCGGGTGCTGACCACCCGCATCGCCCACCTGATCTCCACCAACCGGGCGCGACCGTTCGACATCCTGGCGGTGACCTTCACCAACAAGGCCGCCCGGGAGATGAAGCACCGGATCGGTGCGCTGATCGGCCCCGCCGGCGAGGGCATGCCCTGGCTCGGCACCTTCCACGCCATCGGCACCAAGATCCTGCGCCGCCACGCCGAAATGGTCGGGCTCAAATCGGATTTCACCATCCTGGGCACCGACGACCAGCTCCGGCTGATGAAGCAGGTGATCGCCGACCAGAACGTCGACGAGAAGCGCTGGCCCGCGCGCGCCCTGTCCCACGCCATCGACGGCTGGAAGAACCGCGGCCTCTCCCCCGAGCAGGTGCCGCCCGGCGAGGCCTCGGCCTTCGCGTTCGGCAAGGGTGGTACGCTCTACACCGCCTATCAGGCCCGGCTCGCGACGCTGAACGCCGTCGATTTCGGCGATCTCTTGCTGCTCTGCCTCAAGCTCTGGCGCGAGAACCCGGATGTGCTCGCCAACTACCAGGACAGGTTCCGCTACATCCTGGTCGACGAGTATCAGGACACCAACGTCGCCCAGTACCTGTGGCTGAGATTGCTGGCGCAAAACCGGAAGAACATCGCTTGCGTGGGTGACGACGACCAGTCGATCTACGGCTGGCGCGGCGCCGAGGTCGACAACATCCTGCGCTTCGAGCACGACTTCCCCGGTGCCGTGGTGGTGCGGCTGGAGCGCAACTACCGCTCCACCGGCCACATCCTGGCCGCCGCCTCCGGGTTGATCGCCAAGAACGAGAGCCGCCTCGGCAAGACCCTGCGCACCGACGACGAGCCCGGCGAGCGCGTCACCGTGACGGGCGCCTGGGATTCGGAAGAGGAGGCGCGGATGCTCGCCGAATCGATCGAATCCCTGCAGGCCAAGCAGCACGCCTTGTCGGAGATCGCCGTTCTGGTGCGGATCTCCGCGCAGATGCGCGAGATCGAGGACCGGTTCGTCCAGCTCGGCCTGCCCTATCGGGTTATCGGCGGCCCCCGCTTCTACGAGCGGGCCGAGATCCGCGACGCGCTGGCGTATCTACGGGCCACCGTGAATGTCAGCGACGACCTCGCCTTCGAGCGGATCGTCAACACGCCCAAGCGCGGCCTGGGCGACGCCACGCTCCAGCAGCTCCACACCTACGGCCGGGCCAACCGCCTGCCCCTGCGGATCGCCGCCGAGCGCCTGTGCGAGACCGACGAGTTGAAGCCCCGGGTCCGCTCGACCGTGCGGGCGCTCACCGAGAGCTTTTCCCGCTGGGCGCGGCTCGTGGAATCGCAGCCGCACAGCGAGGTCGCGCAGACCATCCTGGAGGAATCCGGCTACACCGAGATGTGGCAGAAGGACCGCTCGGCCGACGCCGCAGGCCGCCTGGAGAACCTGAAGGAATTCGTCCGCTCGATGGAGGAATTCCCCGACATGGCGGCGTTTCTCGAGCACGTTTCCCTGGTGATGGAGGCCTCCGAGACCGAGGGCGCCGACCGCGTCTCCCTGATGACGCTCCACGCCGCCAAGGGGCTCGAATTCGACACCGTGTTCCTCCCCGGCTGGGAGGACGGCTTGTTCCCGAGCCAGCGGGCGCTCGACGAGAGCGGCCGGGCCGGGCTGGAGGAGGAGCGGCGGCTCGCCCATGTCGGGCTGACCCGGGCGCGCAAGCGGGCGAAACTGTCCTTCGCGGTCAACCGGCGGATCCACGGGCTGTGGTCCTCGACCATCCCGTCCCGGTTCATCGACGAATTGCCCGAATCCGCGGTCGACGTGGTCGAGGCCCCGGCCCATTTCTCGGCCGGTGCCTCGCGGTTCGACCGCAACCCGACGCCGTTCGGATCGAGCTACGGCACGCCGGGCTGGCAGCGGGCGCAGGCCAATACGGCGCCTCAGGGCGGTCGCGGCTTCGGTTCGGCACCGGGCGGGCGATCCGGCGGACATGCCGGCGGCCCCCGCCAGATCGAGGGCGAGCTGATCGCCAAATCGACCGGTGCGCCGTCCGCGTTCGAGGGGGGCCAGCGGGTCTTCCACACCAAGTTCGGCCCAGGAACGATCGCCGGCGTGGATGGTAATAAGCTGACCGTTGACTTCGACAAGGCCGGCCGGAAAATGGTCCTCGACAGCTTCATCCAGGCCGGGTGAGGCAGGTCCCGCCGACCAAGCCCGGACGTTTCAGGGCGGCAGGGTCGGCCGGCTTCGCCCCCGCGGGCGGGGAGGTATCGTGATCGTGCCGGATGTGGCGTCTTCGCGTCTTCCCAATTCCGAGCCTCTCGCCGAGCCTGATGCATCCGTGCAAGCCCCACGACTTTTTCGCGGCGGCCGAGTCTACCGTCACCCCCTGGTCACACCCTGTGCGCAATCGTGGAGCACGAATCACGCTGGTGCGACAGTTGCATCACGTATTCGGCCGCGCGCGGCATGTCGTGACGCTCTCCACAGGCGGACGCGCGCGGTGCGGAACCTTTGGGAAGGGGCCCGTATTAGTTCCGCGATAGACGTTGATCCGGGAGCAAGCAGGTAAACGGCAGTTCAAAAACAGATCCAGGTTGGCAAGTCCCGTTGGAGTGTACATCCATGAAGAGACGCCGCGCACGACTTGAACTGGTTGAAGACCGCACGTCCCGCATTCACCGCACACGCTTCGACGAAGAACGCAACCTCGCTCCCATCCAGCCCCTCACCGAACGCCAAGCCGAGTATCTCGACGCCCTCGCCCGCTCCCCGCAGGTCATCGTCCTCGGGCCGGCCGGCACCGGCAAGACCTTCATCGCCGGCACCCGCGCCGCGGACCAACTCCGCCAGCGCCGCATCTCCAAAGTCGTCATCACCCGCCCGAACGTGCCCTCGGGCCGCTCCCTCGGGTTCTTCCCTGGAACCCTCGAGGAGAAGATCGCGCCCTGGGTCGCCCCGCTGACCGAGGCCATGAAGGAGCGCATGGGCGCCGCAGCCTTCGAGATCGCCCTCAAGACCGGCGACATCGAGATCGTCCCGTTCGAGGTGATGCGCGGGCGCACCTTCAAGAACTGCCTCGTGATCCTCGACGAGGCGCAGAACACCACGGTCAACGAGATCAAGATGTTCCTGACCCGGATCGGCGACGATTGCCAGGTCATCATCAACGGAGACATCTCGCAGACCGATCTGCGCGAGACGTCTGGCCTGCGCACCGTGATGCATCTTGTCAAAAGCCGGATGATGCCGATACCGGTGGTTGAGTTTACGCGAAACGACATCGTACGATCCGGCATCTGCGCCGAATGGGTCAAGGCGTTCGAGGAAACGAATCTGTAACTCGGAAGTTGATGGCGGCGGGTCCTCGACGGCCCGCCGTGCCGTCCCGCGGCACGAGACGACTCTCCGTACCTCCCGTCCGGGAGGATGAACCGGGCGCCATACCCGGCCATCAGAGAATTGGAGTCTCCTCGTGAGGAAACTGACCTTCGCCTTCGCCGTCCTGGCTTCGCTGGGTGGTGCTGCCCTCGTCCAGCCCGCCTCCGCGGCCCCCGCCATGCCGGGCGCCGTCACGACGTCCGATGCCGTCACCCAGGTCCGGATGACGCCCATGGAGCGGCGCATGACGCACCGCCGCATGATGCGCCACCACATGCATCGGCGGATGATGCATCACCGCATGCACCGTATGCACCGCATGTAATTCTGTTACGGACCGGGGCCCGATCCGGCCCTGCTCCGCTTCCTACGATCCGGGCGTTGCCCGGCTCTTCGAAGATTCCTATCTCGTGCTCTGGAATCGTGCCGTCAGGCGGCCGTCGCGGCAGCCGGCCGATCCGGGAGACCAGGATGCCCCCCTCCAATCGCCTGTTTGACGACCTCGCCCGCCTGATGACCGACGCGGCCGGCGCCGCGCAGGGGGTGCGCCGCGAGGCCGAGACCGTGGCCCGGGCCCAGCTCGAACGCGTCATCCGCGATCTCGACATCGCCTCGCGCGAAGAGCTCGACGTGCTTCGCGATCTCGTAACCAGCCTGCAGACGCAGAACACGGCTCTCACGGCCCGCATCGCGGCCCTGGAGGCGAAATCCGGAGCCGCTGCTGCGGGTGCGGCGGGCCTGAGCGAGGTGGTCTGAGTCCGCGCGGCAACGCCCGGAGCTTTTACACAGGAAGCCGCGGCGACGATCCGGTTTCCTGTTCACCGCTGAGGACCTGCACTTTGTGTCGCGAGTCAGGGCCGGTCTATAGTCGGGCAGTGGGTGATTCGAGCGCTGCGGGGCGATGTCCGCGGAGCTTCGACAGTCGATCGCATCACCACCGGCGCAGATCTGCCGGCTGTTCCAGGTCTCGGAGTGTTCTCGGCACTCCGGTTTCGCATCACCGCTCACGACGGACCGGACTTTTCGTCCGGGCCGTCATTTTGGATCGTCATGCCGCTGCTCAACGTCGACTTCCACGACCCGGACAGGAACGAGCATCCGCTCGACGTTGTCGAGCGTTTGGCGTCGTTGCGCGACTGGATCTTCGATCGGGCTGAGACCGACGAGATGTCGGTGACGAGCCCCGGCCGCTGGACCGACTACAACGTGGCCTTCACCTGGATCGAGGACGTCGAGGCGCTTCACGTCGCCTGCGCGTTCGATCTCAAGGTGCCGGATCGGCAGCGGACCGAGGTGATGCGCCTCATCGCGCTGATCAACGAGCAGCTTTGGGTTGGACATTTCGACCTGTGGTCGAGTGACGGCGTGGTGATGTTCCGCCATGCGCTGCTGCTGACGGGGGGCGCGGTCCCGACCCACCCGCAATGCGCCACCATGATGAAAACCGCGGTCGACGCCTGCGAGCGCTACTTCCAGGCGTTTCAATTCGTGCTCTGGGCCGGCAAGACCGCCCGCGAGGCACTGGACGCCGTGCTGTTCGAGACCGAAGGCGAGGCGTGACAGCCCAAGACCCTCGATCGACATCGATGCCCGCCTCGCTGGTCCTGGCCGGGGCCGGCAAGATGGGTGGATCGATGCTGGCGGGCTGGCTCGCAGCGGGCCTCGATCCGCGCCGCACCACGCTGATCGATCCGGTGCCGAGCCGGGAGATCATCGACCTGTGCACGAAACGGAGCATCGCCCTCAACCCGCCGGACCCAGAGCCCGGCGCCGTCCTGGTGCTCGGCATCAAGCCGCAGGGGCTGGAGGCGGCCGCCTCCGGGCTCGACCGCTTGATCGGCCGCGACACGCTCCTCGTCTCGATCCTGGCCGGCAAGACGGTGGCTGACCTGACCGGCCGGCTGAAGCGGGCACGGGCCATCGTCCGGGCGATGCCGAACCTGCCGGCCAGCATCGGCCGCGGCGCGACCGGGGCCTATGCCAGTCCGGAGGTCACGCCCGGGCAGCGCACCGCGGCGGACGCCTTGCTGGCCGCGAACGGCACCGTCGCGTGGCTGGCCGACGAGGCACAGATCGACGCGGTGACGGCGGTCTCGGGTTCCGGACCAGCTTATGTCTTCCTCCTAACCGAGGCGCTGGCCGAGGCGGGGATCGCGGCCGGTCTCGATTCGGAGGTGGCGCAGCGCCTCGCCCGGGCGACTGTTTCAGGATCGGGCGCACTGCTCGACGCCAATCCCGCCGAGGCGGCGGAACTGCGCCGCAACGTGACGTCCCCCGGCGGCACCACGGCGGCGGCCCTCGACGTGCTGATGCGCCCGGATGGGCTCGGCGCGCTGATGCGGGAGGCCGTGGCGGCAGCGCGGCGGCGGGCCGAAGAACTCGCCGGCTGACATCCGGTGCGCCCCGTGCGGCATGGCCGCGCGAAACCCCTGCCCTTCCGTGGCGGACTGCCTACATCAGGCAGTATGACCGACAGGAGCGGGCGACAGACCCATGACTGAGAGCAAAGGCCCTTCGAAGCGCCCCCGCAAGGCCGCGAGCCCAGCCAAGACGAGCCGTGCATCCGAGGGCATCGCGCCGGAAAACGGTGCGCCCGAGGCCTCGCCTCGGATCAGCACGGCCGCGCGGGAGAGCAGCGCACCGAAGCTCTCGCCCCGGGAGGCCGCCGTCGAGGCGCTGATGCGGCTCGCCGCCGAGCAGCCCTGGAACGACATCGAGATCGGCGACATCGCCCGGGAAGCCGGGCTGACACTTGCCGAGCTGCGCGATCTGTTTCCGTCGAAGGGTGCCGTCCTGGGCGGGCTCACCCGGATCATCGACCGTAAGGTTCTGGAGGGCGACCTCTCGGGCCTTGAGGAGGAGCCGACCCGCGAGCGCCTGTTCGACGTGCTGATGCGCCGCCTCGATGCGATGGAGCCCTACAAGCCGGCCCTACAGCGTATTGCCTACGCGCTGCGCGGCGAGCCGCTGTCGATGCTGGCGCTGAATAGCGTCATGCTCAACTCACACCGCTACATGCTGGCAGCGGCCGGGATCGACACCGAGGGGCCGCTCGGCCAATTGAAGCTCCAGGGCGTGGTAATCGCCTTCGCCCGCGTCACGCAGGTCTGGCTCGACGACGACGATCCGGCGCTGGCCCGGACGATGGCCCGGCTCGACAAGGAGATCCGCAGCGGCGAACGCATCATGGAGCGGGCCGAGGATGCCCGTCGGCTCACCGCGCCGCTGCGCGCGCTGGGCCGCGCGTTCCTCGACCGCCGGCCGCGCGGGCGACGCAGCCGCGACGGCGACGAGACGGATCCCGCCGCCGCGATCTGAGCCCGTGCGGCGCTCAGATCGCCGAATCACACGGCCTGGATATCGCGCAGGAAGTTACTCACCTCCTGCTTGACCGCGCGGGACTGCTTGGACAGCTCGGCTGCCGCGCTCAGCACCTGCGAGGCGGCGCTGCCGGTCTCGCTGGCGGACGTCAGCACACGCGATACGTTGGTCGACACGTGCTGCGTTCCGTCGGCCGCCTCGCTGGCATTGCGCGAGATCTCGCTGGTCGCGGCCGTTTGCTCCACCACCGTCGAGGCGATGGCTCCGCTGATCTCGTTCACGCTCGTGATCGTGTGTGCGATCTGCTGCATTGCAGCGGCCGCCCGCGTCGTGGCCGCCTGGATCGCGGTGATCAGCCCGCCGATCTCGTCGGTGGCCTTGCCGGTCTGGCTGGCCAGTTCCTTCACCTCGGCAGCCACTACGGCGAAACCCCGTCCGGCCTCGCCGGCGCGGGCCGCCTCGATCGTGGCGTTGAGAGCCAGAAGGTTGGTCTGGGCCGCAATGCCCGAGATGGTCGTCACCGCCGCGCCGACCTGCTCGGAGGCTGCACGGAGGCTCGCCATGGCGGCGTTGCTCGCCTCGGCCTCGTAGGCGGCCAAGCCAGCCGCCTCGTTGGCGCGGAGCACCTGACGCTCGATCTCTTGGAGCGAAGAGACCATCTCTTCGGCCCCCGCCGCCACCGTCCCCACGTTCATGGACGCGAGATCGGCGGCCGTGCTGGAGGCGACCGCTTGGTTGTTCGTGTCTTCGGCGATCTGCGTCATCGAGTGTGCCGTGGCATCGAGCTCGTCGGTGGCCAGGGTGACGATATCCAGGGAGGCCGCCACCCTCTGATCGAAGATCTCGACGAGCTGTTCGCGACGCTCGGCCCGGCGCTGGCGGGCCTCCCGGTCGGCAGCCTGCGCGGCTTCCAGTTCGGACCGGACGATGGCGATCTTCCGGAACACCTCCACCGCCTTGCCCATGGCGCCCAGCTCGCCCGCGGCATTCTGCGAGGGGACCGCGAGATCCGTGTCACCGTCGGCCAGGCGCGCCATGGCCTTCACCATACCGTCGATGGGCTTGATGATGCTGCGCGCGATGACGGAGGCCAGGGCGACGCCGATGATCAGGGCCAATGCGCCGAGGCCGATCTCGATGCGCCAAGCGCGCAGGGCCAGTTCCGCGGTCGACGCCTTGATCGCCGTCGACGCGATCAGGATGCGCTCACGAAGTTTGGCGCAGTTCAGCGCGATGTCGTCCGTATGCGGCTTGATGCCGGTCTCGAACGTCGCCCTCGAGGCGGCGGCCGCCTCGTGGTAGCTGTCGAGCTCCGCCTTGTAGGTGACGAGCGCATCCGCGAGTTCCTTGACCCGCCCGGCAATGGCCGCAAAATTAGAGCCTTCGAGTCCGTGGAGCTCGGCACGCGCCTGCTCGATCTTGTCCCGGAATTCCTCCCGGTAGAGAGGTTTCGGATCGATCAGAGAGCGCGCGGCGGCGAGACGCGCGGCGAGAACGGCATTCTCGAAGCGGGTGGCCTGTAGCTTCGCCCCATTGTCGCCGCCCTGGCTTGTCTCCGCGAGCGGGCCTTCGATGAGGTGGGTGAGGGTGGGGCCCGCCTTGATGAGGCGCAGCTTCGTGGCATCGAGCCGGGTGCCGGCTTCCGCGAGGTGGTCCAGATCCGCCTTCATCGCGGCCGCGCTGCCGACGATAGCGTCATAGTGTTGTCTCCCCGCCTCGGTCAGCGCCTTGGTCTTACGGTGTTCGGCGATCTTCTCCAGGGCGCCCCGCACGGTCTGCATGGGGGTGATCTGAGCCGCGTCCGGCGCCACGCGGTAATGCTCGGCTTTGGCGGAGAGCTGGGCGGCGAGACCGTCCATCGCGATGATCTGCTGCGCGCTTTCTCCAATGAAGGTCAGCCGCTCGTATTCGCGATTCAAGTTATCTTGCTGGTAGGCTGCAAATGCACCGATCAAGGCGGTGATCGCGACGAGAATAGCGAACCCCGCGAACAAACGGATACGAATTCCAATTTTCACAGCAACCTTCCCCTTGGCTGAGATGGTCTTCAATGGGACCAATCTCTACCAGCAAGCGAGATGCTCATGACAATATCGTGTCACATTAACGATGTTACCTGAAGTTTAATATTAGATATACAGCTTAGAGAAATGAATTATTTAGCCTGGGTCTCAAAAGTTTTTACGAACCGGCGTGGTGCGCACTCAACGGAGACTCTGAGATATCCAAGATGGGATCCAGAAAATGTGACCCGAATCCCATCATCTTGTTGCACAACTTGAACGAGACGACGAGGGTCACACTCAAAGACCTGGATATCGTGCTGTTGCGTGGCCCGATCCTCGGGTCTTGGCCGGAAGGGCCGTCCGGACTTCGGCACGAGTTCCAGATCCACAAGTCATCGACTAATGATGATCCGCCGGTTCCGCACGGAACGGCATCGCTGGCCAGGTGGGAATCATGCCTCTCACAGGCGCCCGACGATTCGCATGGTGTCATGACGGGCTCGACACCGATCAGGGCTCCGATCGGCCCAGCGGCACACGCCTACGCGGGCCGTGAATACACCCGGGCAACGCGCACGATCAGGCGGCGCGATCGGCCAGCGCTTCGCGCATCAGGGTCGCCACCATCCCGTTCTGGAACTGGTCATGCCGCACCCACAGCGCGTCGGGGATGTGGGCCGGCGCCTCCGGCTCCCGATCGTCGCGCGCATCCCCCGCGAGCACGATGCGCAGCCCCGGACGCAGCGTCCGTGCCTCGACGGCCAACTGTGCGCAGCACAAGCCGCCCTGCAGGCCGGAATCCACCACCATCACGTCGACCGGCAAGCCGAGCGCCAGGACCGTCATGGCATCGACCCCGCGGTCGCAGGCGGTGACCTGATAGCCCAGTAGGCGAACCTGCGCGGCTACCTCGTCGCGCCAGCGCTTGTGGCGACCGACGACCAGAACCTGGATCCGGTAGCACCCGCCCTGGCGCATCGTGCTGGAGGCAGTCCCGATGTCGGCTGTGGACATTCCGCACTCGACTTCGCGCTGGCTTTGCGATGCAGCATGCTATGCCGGGATGCAATCCTGGCGCAAGCCTGCCGCCGCGAAGGCGCCGCATTCCGCGCCGGAGTCGCCCAAACCGATGGCAGCCGGGATCCCTGATCAATGGTCGGGCATACGGTTGACGCAGCCGAGGTCCTGCGCTCAACACCGGGCCGCCCGCAAAACACCACCGCGCGCTGCCGGAGCCCGAGCCGATGTCGTCCGCGAAATCCCCGCCCGTCTCCCCGCTGGCGCCCACCGCCCTGCCGGAGCTGCCACCCCTGCCGGGGGTGCGAATCGCCACCGCCCAGGCCGGGATCCGCTACAGCGGCCGCACCGACGTGCTCTACATGGCGCTCGATGCCGGGACCCAGGCAGCCGGCGTCTTCACCCGCTCCAAATGCCCGTCCGCGCCGGTCGACTGGTGCCGTGAGGCGCTGGCCGACGGTTCGGCGCGGGCGCTGGTGGTCAATTCCGGCAACGCCAACGCCTTCACGGGCCGCCTCGGCCGGGAGGCGGTGGCCCGCACGGTCGAGATCGCCACGCAGGCGGCGGGCTGCGGTGCCCGCGAGGTCTACGTCGCGTCGACCGGCGTGATCGGCGAGCCGCTGCCGGCCGAGCGTTTCGAGGGTGTGCTGGCCGATTGCGCGGCCCGGGCCACGGACGGCTCGCCCGCTTGGGCCGAGGCGGCGCGCGCCATCATGACGACCGACACCTTCCCGAAGCTCGCGACCCGTACGGCCACGATCGCCGGCGTGACGGTGACGCTCAACGGCATCGCCAAGGGCGCCGGCATGATCGCCCCCGACATGGCGACGATGCTGTCCTTCGTGTTCACCGACGCCGCGCTGCCCCAGGCGGTGCTCCAGACGCTGCTGTCCGCGGGCACCAAGACCAGCTTCAACTGCGTGACGGTGGACGGCGACACCTCCACCTCCGACACGCTGCTGCTGTTCGCGACCGCCAAGGCCGGCAACGCCGAGATCTCGGACCCGGCCGATCCGCGTCTCGTGGGTTTTCGCGAGGCGCTGGACAGCCTGCTGATCGAGCTGGCGCAGCTCGTCGCCAAGGACGGCGAGGGCGCGCGCAAGTTCGTCACCGTGCGGGTCACGGGGGCCGAGAGCGACGCCTCGGCGCATCGCATCGCGATGTCGATCGCCAATTCGCCCCTGGTGAAGACCGCGGTGGCGGGTGAGGACGCCAATTGGGGGCGGGTGGTGATGGCGGTGGGCAAGGCCGGCGAGCCCGCCGACCGCGACCGGCTCGCGATCTGGTTCGGCGACGTGCGTGTGGCCGTCGAGGGCGCCCGCGACCCGGATTACAGCGAGGCGGCGGCAAGCGCCGTGATGCGCGAGCCGGAGATCGGCATCCGGGTGGATCTCGGCCTGGGCGAAGGTCAGGCCCGCGTCTGGACCTGCGATCTGACCAAGGGCTACATCGAGATCAACGGGGATTATCGGTCGTGAGGCTCGGCCTGGCCGGCGCCATCCTGCTCATTGCGCTGGCTCCCGACGCCCGGGCCGACGATTCGGCCTGTTCCCGCAACATCAGCGTGGTCGGCCGCGCCGCCGAGGCGCGGGCGCCGGATTTCGCCGAGGTGACGGTGGGTATCGAGGCGCGCGCGCCGACCGCGGCGGCGGCCCTGGACGCGGCCTCGAAGGCCGTGGCGGGCGTCACGGCGCAGGCCCGCGCCCTCGGGGTCCCGGCGGCCGACATCGGCACCGCCGCGGTATCGCTGCAGGCCGCCACGCGGTCCGTATCCCGGCCGGGCGGCCTCACCGAGGAGCCGGACGGCTACCGGGCAAGCAACCTCGTGAGCGTCCGCCTCGCCGATATGGGCCGGCTCGGCGACCTGCTACGCCAAGCCCTCGATGCCGGAGCGAACCGGATCGACGGCGTCAGCTTCGGCCTGCGCGATCCCGATCGGCTCGACGCCGCCCTGCAGGTGGCCGCGGCCCGGGACGCACGCGGCCGGGCCGTGGCGCTCGCCGAAGCCCTCGGCGTCAAGCTCGGCCCGCTGTGCACGCTGGGCCCGGCGGGCGGCGCGCCCTACCCGCTCGCGAACCGCACCCTGGCGGCGCCGATGGCCGCCAAGGGCCGGGGCGTGCCGATCGAGGCCGGCACGATCCAGATGTCGTCCGAGGTCGCCGCCACCTTCGCGGTTTCGCCATGAGCGCGCCCGAACGGGCTCCGCTTCGCCTCCTGCTGGTGGTTGCGGTCGCCCTCATCGATGTCGACGGCCGGGTGCTGGTGAGCGAGCGCCCGGCGGGCAAGCAGCTCGCCGGCCTCTGGGAGTTCCCCGGAGGCAAGGTCGAGGCCGGCGAGCGGCCGGAGGAGACCTTGATCCGCGAACTGGCGGAGGAACTGGGCATCCGGGTCGAGGAGCCGTGCCTCGCGCCGCTGACCTTCGCCAGCCACGCCTATCCGGACTTCCACCTCCTGATGCCGCTCTATGTCTGCCGGCGCTGGACCGGCACGCCGCGCTCGATGGAGGGGCAGGCGCTGAAATGGGTCCGGCCGAAGGCCCTCCGCGATCTCGCGATGCCGCCGGCCGACGCGCCGCTGATCCCGTTCCTGATCGATCTTCTGGAGGTGTGAGGGCGCCGCCTCAGAGCGCCAGGATCGCCTCGACCGCCTCCTGCACGGCGAGCGCCTCCGCGAAGGTGGCGAGGTGGTGGGGCTCGCCCCGCGCCATCCGGACGACGCCGTCGAGCTGGCGCCGCAGGGTGATCGGACGGAGCCGCGCGTTGGGGATCGCGTCGGGCGCCGGCTCGAAGCGGCCATCGGCGGCGCGGCGCTCGGCAATGGCCCAGTCGCGCAGCCGGACGGCGCCGGCATCGCCCTCCAGCGTCCAGGTGTTGTGATCGTCCTTGTCGGTGCCGCCGACCCGGCCGGTCAGCGTCACGGGGATGCCGGCCGCCGTCAGCGCCACGGTGATCGCCCGCTCGGACAGGCCGGGCTCTGGGACTTCGACGCGGCCGCTGATCCCTTCGAGGGGGCCGAGCAGGCGTCGGGCGAGGAACAGGAAGTGCGAGACCACCTCGCGGGTGAAGCCGCCCTCCGCCCGCGCGTCGAGCCAGCGCGCCGCGTCTGCCTGCCAGGGGCGTGGCCAGCGGGCGAACTCCACCGCAATGGCGAGGCGCCGCGGCGTGCCGACCACGCCCTCGGCGATCCAGCGCTGAAGCGCAGCCACGCCGGGCGACGAGGCGAAGGGAAAGTTCACCGCGCCGGCCTGCCCGGCCTCCGCCACGAAGGCGCGGGAATCGGCGAGGTCGATCGCAAGCGGCTTCTCGCAGAAGACGCTCCGGCCCGCCGCCAGGGCTGCCCGCGCGTAACCGAGATGCGAGGCCGGCGGCGAGGCGATGTAGAGACAGGCGCTCGCCGCCACGACGGCTTCGGCATCGGCGACCCGCGGCACAGCCGGGAAGGCTGAACCGATCCGGGCCAGGGCCTCCGGCGACGGATCCCAGATCGCCGCGACCCGGACGGGCGACTCCGATGCCCCGTGAATGGCACCGAGCAGGCGCTCGCCCATGATTCCCGCACCGATGATCCCGAGGGCGAGCGTGGCGTCGGTGGCCGGCATGGAAGGTCCCGCGTGTCGGACGGCGCGGATGCGCATCCCGGTCGCAGCCTTACGGAACCGAACCGGTGCGGGGAAGTCAGCCGGCCCAAACAGCGTCAGGCGCGGCCCCGCCGGGCATCGAGGCTGAGCGGACCAGCGCCGAAAGCCGCGACCTGCAGCAGGCCGCCGGCGACGGCGAGGTTCTTCAGGAAGTGGAACATCTGGTTCTGGTCCCCCAGAGCCGCGTGAAAAATCACCGCGGTGGCGACCGCGAAGAGGGTAAGCGCCAGAGCTACGAGCCGGGTGCGATAGCCGGCGATCAGCAACAGGCCACCGCCGATCTCCACCAGCGTCGCCACCCCATACGAGAGCGTGGGCAGCGGCAGGCCGGCGGCTTCGATGGTAGCGAGCGTCGTGGCGGGCGCGGCGAGCTTGCCGACCCCGCTCGCGAGGAAGAGCGCGCTCATCAGGACCCGGCCCGTCACCGGCAGCAGAGCCGCGACGGAGGCTCCGGTGGCGGTCGGAACGGGGGCGATCGAGGAGGCCATGGGCGTAGTCCTTTCGTGGGGTGAAAGTGCGGGCGACTCAGGCGGCGTGCGGAATAGCGAGCTCGCGGAGCCAGTCCGCCGCGCGGTCGAGATCGGCCTGCGATAGGCCATGGCCGGCGGGCAGGATGCGGTGCTCGACCTGCGCGCCGGCGGCGGTGAGTTGCGCGGCGAGGCGGCGGGCGTTCTCCACCGGCACGATCGGGTCCATGGCGCCGGACAGGATCAGGACCGGACGTCCCGCAACGTCGGCCGCCGGGGGCTCGGCGAAGGGCACCATCGGACGGATCAGCACGGCGCCCGCCAGGGTCTGCGGCCGCAGCATCAGAAGCGCGGCGGCGATGTTGGCGCCGTTGGAGAAGCCCAGCGCCAGCGGCGCGCCGAGGCCGTACGCTGCCCGGGCCGCCGCCACGAAATCGGCGAGGTCGCCGGTGCGGCGACGCAGGTCGGCCTCGTCGAACACGCCCTCGGCCAGCCGGCGGAAGAAGCGCGGCATGCCGTTCTCGGAGACGGCACCCCGGGGGGAGAGGAGCGCGGCGCCCGGCGCCAGCATCCGGCCGAGCGGCAGGAGATCGGTCTCGTCGCCGCCGGTCCCGTGCAGGAGCAGTAGCGGATGGGCGGCATCCGGGCCGGGCTCGAAGCGATGGATGAAACCGAGGGTCTCGTTGGTCATGGCGACCTCCTGGCGATGTGGGGCAGGCCCCGCCCCGCGGGATGCGGAGCGGGCCTCTGGCTTCAGGCCACCTTGGGCAGCACCGCCTCGATCTCGGCCCGATGCGGCTCCAGCCCAGCGGGCAGCTTCAGGGCGGACCCGAGGGTCTCGATCGGCTCGTCGACCGCGAAGCCCGGCGCATCCGTGGCGATCTCGAACAGCACGCCGCCCGGCTCGCGGAAGTAGATCGAGCGGAAGTACTGGCGGTCGCGCTGCTCGGTGACGTGGAGACCCCGCTCAGCCAGCGCGGCCCCCATCGCGGCCTGTGCGGCGTCGTCCGCCGCCCGGAACGCGATATGGTGGACCGAGCCGGCGCCGGGCCGGCCTGGCAGAAACCCACCCACGGCCCGCAGGGTCACGAAGCCGCCGAGCGCGGCGCTGCCCGCGAAACGGATCAGGTTGCCCTCGCGGCCGGCCTCGCGCAGGCCCAGCACCTCCGTGAGGATCGCGGCGGTCGGCTCCGCCTTGTCGAGGAGCAGCGTGACCCCATGCAGGCCGCGGATGGCGTGCTCGGCCGGCACCTCGCCGGAGGCCCAGGCGTCAGCCTTGGCATCCTCGACGCCCACCAGCGCGAGCATCATGCCGTCCGAGTCGCGGAAGCGCAGGGTCGGCTCGCCGAAGACCTGAACCAGCGGCTCGTGGGCGACACCCTTCTCGATCAGGCGGTGGGCCCACCAGCCGATGGAGGCGCGGGGGATCCGGAACGCGGTCTCCTGCGTCTCGCCGACCCCGACGCGGCCGGGGGCCGCCCGCTCGACGGGGAAGAAGGTCAGGATCGTGCCAGGACGCCCGGCCGCGTCGCCGTAATAGAGGTGGTAAGTGCCCGGATCGTCGAAGTTGACGGTCTTCTTGACCAGCCGCAGCCCGAGCACCCGGGTGTGGAAGTCGAGGTTGCGCAGGGCCGGCCCGGAGAAGGCCGTGACGTGATGGAGGCCGGTCTGGATCATGGCGCTGTCTCCTCAGGCTGCCGCGCTGGGCGCGGGGCGTTGTGCGATGACCACAATCTGCTCCTTGCCAATGCTCCGGAAAATAGAAACGATGGAAACTCATCGTTTCCGGAATTGACCCATGAGATTGCCGGATTTCGAGGCCTGGGCGGTGTTCGCCAAGGTGGTGGAGACCGGCTCCTTCGGCCGGGCCGCCGCGGATCTGGGGCTTTCGAAGGGCACGGTCTCGAAGGCGGTCGGCCGGCTGGAGGTCCGGATCGGGGCGCGGCTGTTCAACCGCACCTCGCGCAAGCTCGCGCTCACCGAGACGGGGCAGGCCGCCAAAGCGAGCGCGGGGCGCATCCTGGCGGAGGGCGAGGCGGCCGAGGCCCAGGCCATGGCGGGGGCCACGGAGCCGCGGGGGCTGGTGCGGCTCGCGGCCCCGATGACCTTCGGGGTGATGCACGTGGCGCCGCTGCTGCCCGATTTTCTCCGTCAGCACCCGGCGGTGTCGGTGGACCTGCACCTCTCGGACGCGGTGGTCGATCTCGTGGGCGGCGGATTCGATATCGGGCTGCGCATCGCGGCCCTGCCGGATTCATCGCTGCGCGCCCGCCGGCTCTGCGCGATAAGGCGCTCCCTCGTGGCGACCCCCGCCTATCTCGACCGGAATGGTCGCCCCCGGCATCCGGACGACCTCGCTCACCACGCCTGCCTCGGCTACGCCTACCTGCCGACCCCGGACCGGTGGCGTTTCGCGGATGCGACCGGTGCGGAGGCCGTCGTGACGCCCGGCGGGGCGCTGCGGGCCAACAACGCCGAGGCGCTGGCGCCGGCGCTCCGGGCGGGACTCGGCCTCGCGCTCCAACCCGATTTCATGATCTGGAACGACTTGGAGGCCGGCCGCCTGGAGCGGGTCCTGCCCGACTGGTCATCGCCGCCGATCGCGTTGCACTTGGTGACGCCCCCCGGCGACCCCCGGCCGGCACGCGTCACGGCCCTCGTGGCCCATCTGGCGCAAGGGCTCGCGCATGCCCCATGGGCAGCCCCCCACATACCAACTGCAACGCGAGATCCCGCCCTCTTGGCATAACCTGATGCATTTGAGGGCGATGCGTCCTCCGGGAGGCTACCGGTCAGCGAAAAATCAGTACCGGCTGCGACGCCCGGACCGGGCGCATTATCCTGCTTATGAACATTTCGAACGCATTCTGCATCGTGCGGCGCAGACCCCGGCCTATACGATGCCTAGAGACCGATAAGACTGGCCAGCCTGACGGAAATCGCTCCGTCAGGTTAATCTTTTACTTGCACGGCAACCTGACGTATGTAAGGACTATAGTCCAAGCCGACGCAGCGCGACTCCGCTGCGCAAGATGTTATGTCTGAGCGTATACAGTCCTGTCGAGGCCTCGATGTTCATAGCGGTTCCCGGGCGGCGTACGCCTGACCGGCTGCAGCACAAGACGGTCGCGGCAGCCGTGGCCGATTCGCTGCGGCAGCGAATCCTGAACGGGGAATTGCGCCCGGGCGTCCAGCTCCGCCAGGATGCGCTGGCGGAGGAGTTCGGGATCAGCCGGATCCCGATCCGGGAAGCGCTCCTGCAACTGGAGGCCGTCAACCTCGTCAAGATCGTGCCGCATCGCGGTGCCGTGGTGACGGGCCTGTCCCTGGAAGAGGTGGAGGATATCTTCAGGCTGCGCGTCCAGCTCGAGCCGCAGCTCCTGCCGCTCTCTGTCCCCCACCTCACGGACGAGGATTTTCAGGATCTGCGCGCCGTGCAGAAGGCGTATGGCGAGGCGCTGAGCGGCGGCGAAATCATGCGCTGGGGCGAGTTGAACCGGCGCTTTCACTTCGACCTGCTGCGCCACGCGGACCGGCCACGCTCCCTGACGATCGTGTCGGGCCTGCTGCAGGATTGCGACCGCCCGACGCGCCTGCAGCTCCAGGCCACCGGAGACATTGCCCGCGCGCACGCGGAACACGCGCAAATCCTCGATTTGTGCGAGGCCCGCAGGATCGAGGAGGCTGCGGAGGCCCTGCGCGGCCATATCGTGTCCGTCGGCGTCTGCCTCGTGGCTATCTATCGGGACGGGCTGGCCCGGCTCTGACCGGTTGCGCACCGCCGTCGCGCCTGACCGGAAGCCTCAGTCCCAAAACCTCAGTCCCCCTTGTCGGCCCGGCCGCCGCGGCGGGTCAGCCGATCCTTCATCTCCAGCACCTTCTGGACTTTCGTGCCGAGGGTGAGGAGTTGAACGAGGCGGTCGGTCTCGAGCCGGCGCATGTCGTCGTACCAGCCGGTGAAGAGCTCGAACAGGTCGTGCATCTCCCCGAGGCGGTCCTGGGCATGACGCTCGGCGTCGGTCTCGACGCGCTGCATCAGCAACTCGCGCAGGATCGTCAAGGTCGGATCGATCTCGCGCTTCTTGCGCTCTTCGACCAGCGTACGGACGATCTGCCAGACATCCTCGGGGGTGGCGAAGTAGTCCCGCCGGTCCCCGGGCCTGTGCTGGAGGCGCACGAGGTTCCAGGCCTGCAGCTCCTTCAGGCCCATGCTGACGTTGGAGCGCGACACGCCGAGCCGCTCGACGATCTCGTCGGCGTTGAGCGGTCGCTCCGCCACGAACAGCACCGCGTAGATCTGGCCCACCGTCCGGTTGATCCCCCACCGGGACCCCATCTCGCCGAAATGAAGCACGAAGGTCTGGACGAGGGGGGGCAGTTGCACGGGGCGTTCCGACGGGGCCTGGATCCGCAGCCTATCAGGTCCTGAGCCAGAACCGCAGCAGCGTCGCGATGGATCCAAGCGCCACGATGCTGAGCGCCCAGATCGCCACGAACCAGGCGAGACGCTTCCACAGGGGCAGCGGCGATGCAGCGGCCATCAGTGATATCCGTGCGTGTCGACCTTGCCGCGGAACACCCAGTACGAATACGCGGTGTAGGCCAGGATGATCGGGATCAGCGCCGCGGCGCCGACCAGCAGGAACACTTGGCTCGCCTCGGGGGCGGCCGCCTGCCAGATGGTGATCCGCCCCGGCACCACATCGGGGTAGATGCTGATCCCGAGCCCTAAGAACGACAGGGCGAACAGCCCCAGCGCAATCAGGAACGGCGCCCGCTCGGCCCCGTTCCGCAGGGTCCGCCACAGCGCGTAGGCCGCGAGCGCCACGAGGAGCGGCACCTGCGCGGTGACGAGCACGTTCGGCATCGTCAACCAGCGCTCGAAATAGCGCCCCTGCAGGAACAGTGTGGCGGCGCTCACCAGGGCGACCGCCGCCACGGTCCCGAGGGTGAGGCGCTCGGCAAGGCGCCGGGCCTGGATCTGGAGCAGGCCCTCGGTGCGCATCACCAGCCACGTGGCCCCCAAGAGCGCGTAGGCGATCGCGAGGCTCACGCCGACCAGCAGGCTGAACGGCGTGAGCCAGTCCCACCAGCCGCCCGCATAGGCGCGGCCCTCCACGGCGATGCCCTGGAGCAGCGCCCCCAGGGTGATCCCCTGGGCCAGGGCCGCGACCACCGAACCCACCGTGAAGGCCACGTCCCAGACGGCCCGGTGGCCGGGATCGCGCCAGCGGAACTCGAAGGCGACGCCCCGGAAGACCAGTCCCAGCAGCATCGCGAGGATCGGCGCGTAGAGCGCCGGCAGGATGACCGCGTAGGCGAGCGGGAAGACGGCGAACAGCCCGCCCCCGCCCATCACCAGCCAGGTCTCGTTGCCGTCCCAGACCGGAGCGATCGAGTTCATCGCGGTGTCCCGGTCGGGTCCCGGCCGCAGGGTCGGGAACAGGATGCCGATGCCGAGATCGAAGCCGTCCATGACGATGTAGGCGAAGACCGCGAAGGCGATGACGAACGCCCAGACCACGGTGAGATCGACACTGTACAGCATGGCTGCCTCACTCGGCCGGCTGAAGATGACGGTCGGGATCGACCGCGGGGGCGGGCGTGATGCCCGCGGTCCGGATCGGCGCGCCGGGCTGAAGCCCGGGCTCGCCGGCCTGCGGGGGCTTGGCCATGAGGCGCAGGATGTAGAGCGTCCCCATGGCGAAGACCGAAAGGTAGACCACCACGAAGGCGGTGAGCGAGGCGGCCACCGCCGGCCCGGCGAGCGGCGAAGCCGAGTCCGCCGTGCGCAGCAGACCGTAGACCGTGTAGGGCTGGCGCCCGACCTCGGTGGTGATCCAGCCGGCCAGCACCGCCACGAAGCCGGCCGGCCCCATGGCCAGGGCGAAGCGGTGGAGCAGCGCCCAGGCGTAGAGCCGGCCCTTGATGCGGGCGAGCAGGCTGAGGCAACCCAGCAGAAGCATCAGCAGCCCCAGGCTCACCATCACCCGGAACGACCAGAACACGACCGGCACCGGCGGCCAATCCGTGCGGGGCAGGCTGTCGAGGCCGGCGAGCGGCGCATCGAGGGCGTGCTTCAGCACCAGCGAGGACAGCTTCGGGATCTCCACCGCGTAGCGGATCGTGCCGGCCTCCTGATCGGGCAGGCCGAACAGGACGAGCGGCGCCCCGTCGGGATGGCTCTGGTAATGGCCCTCCATGGCCATGACCTTGGCGGGCTGGTGTTCCAAGGTGTTGAGCCCGTGCGCGTCGCCGGCCAGGATCTGGGCGGGGGCCACCAGGGCGGCCATCCACATCGCCATCGAGAACATCGTCCGGGCGGCCGGATTGGTCCGATCGCGCAGCAGGTGCCACGCGCCCACCGCGCCCACGACCAGAGACGTCGTGAGGTAGGCCGCCAGCACCATGTGGACGAGGCGGAACGGGAAGGACGGGTTGAACACCACCGCCCACCAGTCCAGCGGCACGAACTGGCCCTGCGGGTTGGTGCCGTAGCCGGACGGCGTCTGCATCCACGAGTTCACCGCCAGGATCCAGAAGGCGGAGAAGAAGGTCCCGATCGCCACCATCAGGGTCGCGGCGAAGTGGAGCCGCGGGCCGACTTTCGTCATGCCGAACAGCATCACCCCGAGGAAGCCGGCCTCCAGGAAGAAGGCGGACAGCACCTCGTAGGCCATCATCGGCCCCAGCACCGGCCCGGTCTTGTCGGAGAAGACCGACCAGTTGGTGCCGAACTGGTAGGACATCACCAGCCCGGACACGACGCCCATCGCAAAGGCGATGGCGAGGATCTTCAGCCAGTACCGGAACAGATCCATGTAGACCTGCCGCCCGGTGGCGAACCACAGGCCTTCCAGCACGGCGAGGTAACTCGCCAGCCCGATCGAGAAGGACGGGAACACGATGTGGAACGCCACCGTGAACCCGAACTGCGCGCGTGCGAGGATCAGCGGATCGAGATGGGCGAGCACGGCAGGCCTCCAGCCAAGCGACGGCGACTCACGGTATAGCAATTTCAGAAATTTCTGAAAAGACTATAACTTCTGCGTGTCGGTTAGGGCTGGTGCGCCACGCAGGGTCTCTGGACGCGTGATCCGGAACGCGGCAGATTCAGTCCCTCACTCACGATCGGGACGCTGCAGGCCCGGCGGCGCATCGGGCCACAGGGCCGCGAGGCGCCCCCTGCCGGCCGCGCCCGGACCTCACGAGAGCCCCCGCGCCCCATGGCCGATTCCCTTGCTGACGCCGCTCCAGCCGATCTCGCCGCGCTCCTGTCGGACCGGATCCGCGGCATCGGCACGAGCCAGATCGGCCTCGTGGCGGATCGCGGGCGCGACGATCCGGAGGTGGTGAAGCTCTGGATCGGCGAGGGCGATCTGCCGACGCCGCCCTTCATCATCGAGGCGGCGCACCGGGCGATGCTCGCCGGGCATACCCGCTACACGACGTCGCTCGGCCTTCCGGCCCTGCGCGAGGCGCTGGGCGCCTACCACGCCCGCCACTGGGGCGTTGAGATCCCGCCCGACCGGTTCGCCGTCACGGCCGGCGGCATGAACGCGATCATGCAGGCCGCCCAGGTGCTGCTGGAGCCCGGCGACGAGATCATCATCCCCTCCCCCGCCTGGCCGAACCTGCGCGAGGCCGTGCGCATCACCGGCGGCGTGCCGGTGGCGGTGCCCTACCGGCGGCAGCCGGACGGGCGCTTCGCCCTGCCGCTCGCCGATATCGAGGCCGCGCTGACGCCGCGCACCCGGGTGATCATGATCAACTCGCCCTCGAACCCGACGGGCTGGACCATGCCGCTCGCCGAGATGACGGCCCTGCGCGACCTCGCCCGCGCCCGCGGCCTGTGGATCCTGTCGGACGAGGTCTACGCGCACTTCACCTACGGCAACCGGATCGCTCCGTCTTTCCTGCAGGTCTGCGAGCCGGACGACCGGTTGATCGTCACCAACACCTTCTCGAAGAACTGGGCGATGACCGGCTGGCGCGCCGGCTGGGTCGTCTATCCGCGCGGGCTGGCGCCGACCTTCGCCAAGCTCGGGCAGTACAGCACCACCTCGATCTCGACTTTCGTGCAGCACGCCTGCATCGCGGCGCTGAACGAGGGCGACAGCTTCATCCGCACCATGGTCGACCGCTGCGCCGAGGCGCGCGCGATCCTGGTGGACGGCCTGTCCCGGCTGCCGGGCGTCACCGCCGCCCCGCCCGAGGGCGCCTTCTACCTGATGGCCCGGATGGGCGGCGACGAGCCGAGCCTCGACCTCGCGCTGCGCCTACTGCGGGAGGCCAAGGTCGGCGTGGCCCCCGGCACCGCCTTCGGGCCGGAGGGCGAGGGTCTGGTGCGGATCTGCTTCGCCATCAGCCCGGAACTGGCGCGGGAAGCAGTGGCGCGCCTCTCCGCCGTGCTCGGCCGCGCGGGCTGAACCAAGCCTACCGTCCCCAGCGCAGCACCAGCGCGTCGTTCCGGCGGGCAAGCTCGATCAGCCCAGCCCGGGTCGCCGGGTGGAGTGGCTGGACCGGCAGGCGCGCGGTCTCGTGGGCGATCACCCCGCCCTCCTGCATCAGCGCCTTGCAGGCGAGCAGCCCGCATTGCCGGTTCTCGTAGTTGATCAGCGGCAGCCAGCGTTCGTAGGCGTCGAAAGCCTCCTCGCGGCGCCCGGCCGCGAAGGCGTCGGTGATCTGGCGGATCCCGTCCGGATAGGCGCCGCCGGTCATCGCCCCGGTGGCACCTGCGTCGAGATCGGCCATCAGGGTGATCGCCTCCTCGCCGTCCCAGGGGCCGACCACGGCGTCGCCACCGAGGGCGATCAACTCGCGCAGCTTCGCGGCCGCCTGGGCGGTCTCGATCTTGAAATAGCTGACGTTGGCGATCTCCCGGGCCATGCGCGCGAGGAACGCAGCCGAGAGCGGCGTGCCCGAGACCGGCGCGTCCTGGATCATGATCGGGATGGAGATCGCGTCCGAGACCGCGCGGAAGAAGTCGTAGACGCCGATCTCGGGCACGCGGATCGTGGCGCCGTGATAGGGCGGCATGATCATCACCATGGCGGCCCCGGCGTCCTGCGCCCGGCGCGAGCGCTCGGCACAGACCTGCGTGGCGAAGTGCGTGGTCGTGACGATCACCGGCACGCGGCCCGCCACATGCTCCAGCACGGCGCGCATCACGCGCTCGCGCTCGTCGTCGGTGAGAACGAACTGCTCGGAAAAGTTCGCGAGGATGCAGATGCCGTGGCTGCCGGCGTCGATCATGAAATCGATCGCCCGGCGCTGCCCGTCGAGATCGAGGGTGCCTGAGGCGTCGAACACCGTGGGGGCGACCGGGAAGACGCCGCGATAGGCGTGAGCGAGCGAAGTCATGAGCGGTCCTTCTGCGGCGGGGCCAGGAGTCCACCCCGCGAATCGTTCGATGCCCGGGGCGGGCCGCCTCCTATCACGAACGTCCTGCGGCATCGTCGCGGGGCGCAGCCGACGGTGTGACAGGATGGCCAGCTTAGTTTCAGCCCGTGATCCAGAACAATCCCGACGCGGCCGAACAGACCGGCGCGAAGGAGTTCGGCTTCACCACCACTGATCCGCTCGCTTGCCTTGACGGCCTGGCTCGATTCATTGACGAAATGAACGCGCAGGGCCGGATCGACTTCGACGGCCGCGAGAGAACATTGTTATCGGCGTGAGGTATTTTCGGATGCGACTTTTCTCGACCGGTCTGGCCGCGGTGCTGGCTGTCTCGGCACTCCTCCTGGGCGCGCCCGCCCGGGCCGATGACCTCGACACGATCCGGGCGGCCAAGACCCTGCGCATCGGCACCGAGGGCACCTACGCGCCCTTCACGTTTCACGACGCCTCCGGGGCGCTCGTCGGCTTCGACGTGGAGATCGGTCGCAAGGTCGCCGAGAAGCTCGGCGTCACGCCCCAGTTTCTCGAGGGCAAGTGGGACGGGCTGATCGCAGGGCTCGACGGCGGGCGCTACGACGTGGTGATCAACCAAGTCGGCATCACCAAGGAGCGGCAGGCGAAGTTCGACTTCTCGGAGCCCTATATCCGGGCTCGCGCCGTGCTGATCACCAAGTCTGACCGGCCCGACATCACATCCTTCGCCGATCTGAAGGGCAAGAGGGCCGCGCAGAGCCTGACCAGCAACTTCGCCCGCCTGGCCGAGCAGTCCGGGGCGCAGATCATCGGCACGGACGGGTTCGATCAGTCGATCCAGTTGGTGATCACCGGACGGGCCGACGCCACCGTCAACGACAACCTGTCGTTCCTCGACTTCCGCAAGCAGAAGCCGAACGCCCCCGTGAAGATCGCCGCCGAGCAGGCCGACGCGGACGCCTCCGGGATCATCCTGCGCAAGAACAACCCCGGGCTGAAGGCCGCCCTCGACAAGGCGCTCGACGAGATCAAAGCCGATGGCAGCTACGCGGCGATCGCGCAGACATATTTCGGGGCCGATGTGTCGAAGTAGATGTTCTGAGAGGGAATGCCGTCACGCCGCCCGCCTCGGGTTACGGCGATGAGGGCCGCCCGGCGAGAAGGCGGACGCGCCAACGCTTCTCTCGCCCACAGAAGCGACCGGACTTACGCATCGTGTGCAGGACAACAGCAGCAGGATGAAGCGTGGGTCCCCTCTCCCGTGCGGGCTTGCGGATTCACACATCGAGTTCGGGATCATCATGCGGTTGCCAAGTGAGGCGGCACGGCTGGCACATGCGCCCTCCCTCCCCCCTCTGCGGGGGCGGGAGAGGCGCGGAGCCGCCTTCGCATCTCCCAAACCCGATATGTGCATCCGTTAGCCCGCTCGGGAGAGGGAGCCGGTCGCGCTCCGTCATCAATCGCTTGCCTCCAGCTTGTGTGGCTCCTCTGCGGGGAGGGAGCACGCGCGAATGTGGCCCATTCTCCGATACAGCTGTGTCAAGAACCCCGTTCCCCCGGAAGGAGACGCCGCCCCGTGCCGCACTGGCTCGACCTCATGCTCCAATCGCTCGAGCCGCTGCTCGCCGCCGGACTACGCTTCACCGTTCCGCTGACGCTGATCGCCTTCACGCTGGGGCTCGCCCTCGGTCTCGGAACCGCCCTCCTGCGCCTGTTCGCCCCCCGCCCCCTGGCGGCCCTGGCGTGGCTCTACGTGTGGATCTTCCGGGGCACCCCGCTGCTCGTCCAGCTGTTCGTGATCTTCTACGGCCTGCCGAGCCTCGGGATCCTGATCGACGCCTTCCCGGCCGCGGTGATCGGGTTCACGCTGAACGTCGGCGCCTACACGTCCGAGATCATCCGCGCCGCCATCGCGTCCATCCCGAAGGGCCAGTGGGAGGCGTCCTACGCGATCGGCATGACACCGGCCCAGGCCCTGCGCCGCACGATCCTGCCGCAGGCGGCACGGGTGGCGGTGCCCTCCCTCGCCAACACCTTCATCGCCCTGGTGAAGGACACCTCGCTCGCCGCCGCCATCACGGTGCCCGAGCTGTTCCAGGCGGCCCAGCGCATCGTCGCGGTCACCTACGAGCCGCTGATCCTCTATATCGAGGCCGCCCTGATCTACCTCGTCCTGTCCTCGCTCCTGTCCTGGCTGCAGACGCTCCTGGAACGGCGCCTCGGGCGCTATGGCGGCTATCTGGAGGCGCGCGCGTGATCGCCCTGTCGGCCATCGAGAAACGCTTCGGCGCCAACCCGGTCCTGCGGGGCGTCGATCTCGCCATTCCGGAGGGGCGGGTGACGGCGCTGATCGGCCCGTCGGGCTCGGGCAAGTCGACGCTGCTGCGCTGCGTGAACCTGCTGGAGATCCCGCAAGCCGGCACGCTCACCCTCGGCGACCTCCGTCTCGAATTCCGACCGGGACACCCGCCGGCCCGGCGGGACGTGCTCGCCGTGCGCCGCCAGACCGGCATGGTGTTCCAGAACTTCCAGCTCTTCCCCCACCGCACCGTGATCGAGAACGTCATGGAGGGGCTCGTCACCGTAGCGAAGTGGCCGCGCGCGAAGGCGCGGGCCCGGGCGCTGGACCTGCTGGAGCGCGTCGGCCTCGCCCAGAAAGCGGCGGATTGGCCCGCCAGCCTGTCGGGCGGCCAGCAGCAGCGGGTGGCGATCGCCCGGGCGCTCGCGCCGTCCCCGCGCCTCCTGCTCTGTGACGAGCCGACCTCGGCCCTCGATCCCGAACTCGCCGCCGAAGTGGTGGACGTGCTGGCCGGGCTGGCGGGCGAGGGCATGACCATGGTGCTGGCGACCCACGACCTGCGCCTCGCGCGCCGCGTCGCCGACACGGTGGTGTTCCTAGAGGGCGGCACCATCGTCGAGCAGGGCGCCGCCGCCGACCTGTTCGGGAAGCCAGGGGATCCGCGCACGCAGCGCTTCGTCCGGACGCTGCTCGGCGAGGCGGCGGGCGCCTGACCGGCGGCCGCGCGGCTCAGCGCGGCAGGCAGCGCAGGTTCAGGAGATCCTCGATCGACACAGCGGTCTCGAAGAGAAGCGGTCGCCACGCCGGCAGTGTGGCGAGGATCAGGCCGGCCGCCAGGGCGAGCCAGGGTACGGCGGCCCGGAGGCCGGGCGCGGCAGCCCTCATGTCGGCCCGCGCGCCGTCGCGGCGTCCTCCGTCCTGCCGACCTGCACGAGGCCGAGGCCCACCGCCAACATGGCGCCGCCCCAGAGCAGGAAGCCGAGATCCCAGTAGAGCCAGTGCGCCCGCGGCATCAGCTCGTTGACGTGATGGACGCCGAGCACCTCGTGGTCGATCACGCCCTCAACGAGGTTGAACACGCCCCAGCCGATCAGCACCGACCCGGCGAGGAGCTTGCCGGACCAGACGAGATGCGTGCGGTGCGCCGCGCGCCAGAGGACGAACAATCCAAGCACGACGAACACGTAGGTCGCGCTGTGGAAAATGCCGTCCCATCGGGTGTTCAGCTCGAGATTGGCGATCGAATCGATTGGATACCAGCTGCTCACCATGTGGTGCCATTGGAGCACCTGATGCAGCACGATCCCATCGAAGAAGCCGCCGAGCCCGAGCCCGAACAGGAGGCCGGCGCTCAAGGGAAATTCCCGCGTGTTGGCCGCGTCCATGCTCATGGCCGGGGCTCAGGGCGGCCCGGAGTCGAAACCATCCGAAAGTAGACCGCCAAAGCTGCCAGGAACACCGCGAGCCCGAGCCCGGCCGCGTAGGGCGCGAAGCCTTTTCCGGCGAGCGCCAGCGACGCGCTGTGCCCCGCCATAAGATCGGCACCGGCGAGCAGGACGCCGACGCAGCTCTCCCCGACCAAAAAGCCGGAGGCGAGGAGGACGCCGCGGCGGCGGGCGGCGCCCACCGCCGTGTCGGCCTTCTTGTCTCCCTTGGCCCCGATCCGGGCGCGCAACCGGCGCTCGGCCACCCAGCCGAGCACGCCGCCGATGGCGATCGTCATCTCGACGGAGAGCGGCAGGTACATGCCGATCCCGACCGTCAGCGCCGGGAAGGTGAAGGCGCGCCGCTTCAGCCACGTCTCCATGGCGACCAGCACCACTCCGAGCCCGGCACCGATCAGCACCATGCGCCAGGGCAGTTCGCTGTGGACGATGCCGTTAGCGATCTGGGTCATCAGGGCGGCCTGGGGCGCCTGCATGGCGCTCGCCGCATCCTGGCCCTCGCGCAGCGGCGCGCCAACGAAGCCGTAGGCCTCATAGAGCAGCGACAGGATCGGGGCGATCACCACGGCCCCGATCCCGACGCCGAGGATCAGGGCGACCTGCTGGTGCCAGGGCGTGGCGCCGAGCACCTGCCCGGTCTTCAGGTCCTGCAGGTTGTCGTTGGCGATCGAGGAGGTCGTGACGATGACGGCCGTCAGCAGCAGGGTCATGCCGGTGACGAACCGGTCGCCCTCCGGCCCGGCGGAATGGCCGAGGATCAGCGGCAGCAGCAGCGCGGTCGCCATCGTGGTCAGGATGCCGATCCCGGAGATCGGGCTCGACGACGAGCCCAGCAGCCCCGCGAGGTAGCCGCAGGCCGCCGCCATCAGGAAGCCGAAAAGGATCGTGAACAAAGTCGCGGACAGGGCCAGCACGATCAGCACGCCGCCGAGATCGGCAGGCTTGGCGAACACCCAGAACAGGCCCGCCAGCGGCACCCCCAGCGCCACCGTCCCGGCGGCGACCCAGGTGATCGGCAGGTCACGCTCCTCGCGGGGATGGTCCCTGCCGAGGCCGCCGGCGCCGGACAGGGCCGCGCGGATGCTGCCCAGGATCGGTTTCGCCAGCGAGCCGACCGTCCACACGCCGCCGACCGCGATGATCCCAGCCCCCATGAGCCGCACGTGGCTCGACCAGACCGCCTCGGCCGCCGCCCCGGCGGACTGGCTCGGATCGGGCGACAGGGCGGTGAGCACGGGAACTGCGATCCCCCAGGCGATCACGACCCCGGTCAGCAGCGCGAGGCAGGCCCCGATCCCCACGAGGTAGCCGACGCCGACCAGTGCCAGCGAGAAGCCGGTCCCGGTGCGGAACACCGCCCCGCCGAGGCTGATCGCCCCGTTCAGGCCTTCGCCCAGGACCTTCAACCCGGTGGTGGCGAACCCGATCGCCCCGGCCACGCCTGCGGCTGCCATGAGATCGCGCAGGCCGTGGCCGCCCTCCTCCTCCTGGCCGGTCCAGAGCACCTCGGCGGCGGCGATCCCCTCCGGATAGGGAAGGTCGCTGCCGGCCACGAGGGCGCGGCGCAGGGGGATCGAGAACGCGACGCCGAGCAGACCCCCGAGCAGGCAGACCGCGGTGGTCTGCCAGAACGGGAAACCCTGCCAGTGCCCGATAAGGACGAGGCCGGGCAGCGCCAGGATGACGTTGCACAACGTGCCGGCGGCCGAAGCCTGCGTCTGCACGATGTTGTTCTCGAGGATGCCGGCGCCGCCCATCAGCCGGAACGCGCCCATCGAGATCATCGCGGCCGGGATCGACGACGAGAACGTCATCCCGGTCTTCAACCCCATGTAGAGGTTGGCGGCCATGAAGACGATCGTGATAGCCGCGCCGAGGGCGATGCCGCGAAGCGTCAACTCGACGGGACTCTGCTGCGTCTTGGGCGGCGTCGGGCTGCGCGCGTCCATCAGTCCCTCTGGCTGTCATAAGCAAACAGCGCGAGGGTACAAAACTTTCCCGAGACGGTGTTTGCGGCCTTTCGACCAAGCGTTGCAGGTCCCGTTGCCGGCCCCTGGGGCGATCTGACCCGGGTCGTCCCGCCGGTGAGATGCAGTCATCCGCCGCCCCGGCGGGTTTGGCAGCAGACCGACTGCGCCGTCGGATCCGCTCCGAGACAACCCAGACGCCCCCATGTGGTATCTCTACGGCCTTGCGCTTCTGGCCGGCGTCGCGAACGCCATCGAGCCGGGCCAGAATGCGACGCTGGCCAAGGCCACGGGTCAGCCGATGCTGGCCGGAATCTTCTGCTTCGCCCTGGCGACCGCCTGCTTCGCAATCATCGTGGTGGTGGCCCGGCGCTTCGACCGGCCGGGCGCCGGGCAGGTGGGCGCCGAGGCTATCGCCGCCGTCCCCTGGTGGGCTTGGCCCGGGGGTGTCCTCGGTGCCGCCATCGTCCTGGCGCAGCTCTACGTCTCGGAACAGATCGGCGCCGCGCCTTTCCTGAGCTGCGTGATCACGGCGGGCGTAATCGGCTCGATCGCCCTCGATCATTACGGGCTTGTCGGGTTCGATCGCCACCCTGCCGGCCGCTGGCGCCTCGCCGGCGGCATCCTGATGGTCGTCGGCGTCGCCCTGGTGGCGGCGTTCTGACGGCCCCACGCATCCCCGCTCCGTCATCAAGGTCTCGGCATGTTGTTCCTCTACGGGTTCGCGCTGCTGGCCGGCCTCGCCAGCGCGGTCGCGCCGGGCCAGAACGCCACCCTCGCCAAGTCGTTCGCGCGGCCCCTCCCGGCGGGCGTGGTCAGCCTGCTGGTGAGCCTCGCGACCATCGGGGTGATCGTGCTGATGACCGGGCAGTTCGGCCTGCCGGGGGCGGACCGTCTCGCCGAGGTTCCCTGGTGGGCGTGGTTCGGCGGACTGATGAGCGCGGGCCTGATGATGGCGCAGCTCTTCATCGCCAAGAAGATCGGCGCTGCAACCTTCCTCGGGCTGATCGTCACCGCGGGGGTGATCACCTCGACCCTGCTCGACCATTTCGGTCTCGTCGGATTCAAGGTCCACCCGGCAAGCCTGTGGCGCATCCTCGGCGGCGCCCTGATGATCGGCGGCGTGGGACTCGTCGCGCGGTTCTGAGGGGGGCGTAAGGGATCCCTGTCCATCACTGCGGCGTTTTACCCGATCGCCACCCCTGCCCGGAGCATACCGTGGGGCTCGCCGCTTTCGCTTTCTTCGTGATCCCCTGGATGGCCGTCGCCGTCTGGCTGTTCCTAAGGCCCGGGGGCTTCCGCCAGGGCGTCCCAGCGGCGCCCTGGCGCCCGCTCGCGGATTACCCGCCACCGGCGCGGGATCAGCAGCACGCGGCCGAGACGCAGAGCCTCGAATCGGGTTCGGCCCACGATGGCAAGCACGCGCCGATCGAAGTGGTCTGACGCCGGGATCAGTCGTCAGGATCAGTCCTCGGCCTGCAACAGATGCAGGTTGAAGCTGCCGCCTTCGGCTTGCCAGAGGGCGCGCGGCTGCCAGCCGGCCGCGCGGGCGAGGGCCTGGAACGCGTCCGCCGTGTACTTATGCGAGGTGTCGGTCCGGATGCTCTCGGAGGCCGCGAACGCGATGGCGTGCCCGCCGAGCCGATAGGTTCCGGGCTGCGTCGCCACGAGATGCGCCTCGACGCGGAACGGATCCGGCAGAAGCCGGATTTGATGCCGGAAATTCTTGCTGTCGAACTCCGCCCCGCATTCGCGATTGAGCCGGCTGAGGATGTTGCGGTGGAACGCCGCCATCAACCCGTCGGCGGCGCCGTAGGCGCGCTGCAGGCGCTTGGGGTCGGTGGTCCCGTCCGCACCCACCAGGAACAGGCTGGGACCGAGCGTTTTGCGCGCCCGTTCCAGGAACCGGCCAGCCTCGGTTGGATCGAAATTGCCGATGCTCGTGCCTGGATAGAAGCCCAGGATACCCCCCGGACCGGCCTGAACCGGCAACGCGACCGGCTTCGAGTAATCGGCGCAGACCGGCATCATGGCGATGCCCGGATAGTCCGGCGCGAGCCGCCGGATCGCCGCCTCAAGATACGCACCCGAGATGTCGATGGCGACGTAGGCCGCGGGTTCGGGGAGCGCGTCGAGCAGCGTGCGGATCTTGCGGCTCGCGCCACTACCGAACTCGACCACGGTAACGCCCGGCCGAACCTGCCGCGCCACATCGGCGGAGGCCTGGGGCAGGAGCGCGGTCTCCTGGGCGGTCGGGTAGTAGTCGGTGCTGTGGCAGATCCGGTCGAACAGATCGGAGCCGGTCTCGTCCCAGAGGTATTTTCCGGGCAGCGTCTTCGGCACGGCGGTCAGGCCCGCGAGGGCGTCTCGGAGGAACGCGTCGCTCATGGCCGCGACCCCGGGCGCGTGGCCGTGAGGACGACCAGGGCGAGGCGCTCCACCGCGTCGTAGGCCTCGGTCGCCAGTTCCTCGCCGTACGCGTCGGGATCGAACTCGCGATAGGCCCAGTCCAGGCCCGCGCCGGTGCACAGCTCGGCTACGGCGTCGCGGAACGGGTCCTTCCCTTCGACGATGGCCGCGCCGGTGAACAGGACCAGAGTACCACCGGGCGCGAGACGCTCCACCGCCTGCTCGGCCACGGCGAGCGACAGGCCGGCCCCGAACGGGCCGCCGCCATCCCGATAGGCCCGCGCGGCGGGGTCGATCATGAAGGGCGGGTTCGACACGATCAGGTCGAACGAACCCTCGACATCGCGCAGCATGTCGCTGCGGCGGACCACGACGCTTTCGGTCCCGGCGAGGCGAGCGTTGACCTGGGCCGCCCGCATGGCGGCAGGGTTGATGTCGACCAGCACGATTTCGGCGCCCGGTTTGCGCTTGGCGATGCAGATCCCGGCGGCGCCCGAGCCACAGCCGAGATCGGCCGCCCGGCGCACCGGCGCGGTTCGACCCTCGACGTAGGCGATCACCGCGCCCACGAAGCGCATCGTGTCGGGGCCGAAGAACACCGCGTCGGCGGCGCTCGGCGGGTAGGCGGAATGGACGAAGAGTTCGTCGTCGAGGCTGGAGAACCGGAGCGTGGGCCGCAGGAGCGGACCGTCCTCCACCACGGCGCCGGCTTCGCGCATCAGACGCAGGATCGGCTCGGGGAGCAGCCCGGCCCGGAACGGCCGGCTCCAGCCGAACACGTCGCGCAGGGCCTGCGCCTCGGCGTTGCGCGGCCGCATGTTGACGTGGGCGTGGCTCGCCGGGGTCACCGTGGTGAAGCTGTAGCCCGTGTCGCGCACGGCGCGCGCCAGTTCCAGTACGGCCGCCTCGTCGGCGGGGAACACGTGTTGGGGAAACGGTTCGGATCGCGTCATCGGCCGGTCCTCAGCTGTCCATCTGGCGCGCCCGGCAGGCGCCGAACCAGAGGGTCTCGGCCGCCTGCCGGGCGTTCCAGGGTGCGGTCGCCGACCCGCGGGTACGGGCAGGTCCTGTCGTCGGGCGCGGTCGCACCTACCGCCGGCCGAATGGCCGCGGTCTGGCATTTGATAGAATGCCAGGAAAACCGACCACTCCAGGTGTTGTTCCAACTGAGAAACCGGCAAAATCTATAATTAATCTATGTTAATACAGTGTTGTTGGGTGAAAACACGCCTTTATTTTTCTGTCTGCATGAAGTGATCTTGGATGGACCTGCCGACCCTCCGCAGCACTGCCATGATCACCCTTCCATCAATCCGCAGGAGACGGGTTCCTACGGCCCTCCCCCGCCGAAGGGCGAGCGGGTTCGACATTGGGTCCGGAAAGGCCGCAGTCAGGGGCGAGCGCGGGTCGTGTTTTCGGCAGGCGCCTGCGGATCCACACCCACAGAGACCGAAAGACCACGCTCACGCTGTCGTGTCCCCGCCATGGGGCGGCATTAACGATCCGCTCACCATGGAAATCTAGCGCATCCGACAGAAACGGCGCATCCGCGCCGGTCGGGCGCTGATGATGAACGCCGTCGATTCCTTGTCTATCTGGGCGGTCTCGGCCGCGGCCCATCTCGATCTGTTCGGATCGCTGGGCCTGTGCCTGGGCTTTACGGCCGGCATCATGCCGCGGCGGGACCGGATCCTGCTCGCCTCTGCCGCCTGCGCGGCCGCCTTCGGCGTCCACTATCTGACGCTCGGGGCGCTCACCGGCACCGCCATGTGCGCCATCTCGGTGCTACAGAGCCTCGTCGCGCTGACCTGCCTCGGCCGTCCGGGCCGGAGCGTCTGGGTGCCGCCCCTGTTCGCGGCAACCACCCTCGCGGCGGCCTGCCTGACGGCTGCCACCTGGAACGGCTGGCCCTCGGCCTGCGCGGCCCTCGGCACGCTGCTCGCCACGGGGGCTCGCCTCCATGCGGCACCGCAGCCCATGCGCCTGTTCTTCCTCGGTGCCTCCCTGTGCTGGGCCGGGCACAACCTCCTGGTCGGCTCGGTCTTCGGCCTGACCTGCGACCTGCTGACGATTTCCGGCCTGACGATCGCCCTGCTGCGTGCCCTTCCGGCTCGCCCGGCCACGCCGGTCGGCCTGCGGGCGTAACTCGATCGCTCTCAGCCGACGTGGACACCTGTTCGGCACAAGAGAGCGGGTGACAACAACGGCTTAGAGCCATGCGCGTTTGCAACGTGATCGGGCACGGCTCTCAGGATACGCAGCCCCTGCGGCGATCCACCCCGGAAACTCCGCAGGCCTTCAGCGTTCCGGTAAAGCCAATCCTGGCGCGCGAGGCCGCCGGCCTTCGAACGGAGATCCCGTTTGTCAAAGGCCACCTACCCCCCGCTCGACGTACTCAAGCCGGTGGCCGAGGGCGTCTGGATCGTCGACAGCGGACCGCTGCGCGCCCTCGGCATCCCGCTGCCCGTCCGGATGACGATCATCCGACTTCGCGATGGCGCGCTCTGGCTGCACTCGCCGACGCGCTACGACCCACGCCTGCACCGGGACATCGCGGCGCTGGGGCCGATCCGCCATCTGGTCGCGCCGAACATCGCGCATTGGACCTACCTGAAAGCGTGGCAGGACCATTGCCCGGAGGCGCTGACCTGGGCGGCCCCGAACCTGCGCCAGCGCGGGCAGGTCCGGCGCTCCGGCCTTCGGGTCGACCGGGTGCTGGAGGATGCGGCGCCGTCTGAATGGGCCTCGGACCTGCGCCAGACCATTGTCCCCGGCGGCCTCCGGTTTCGGGAAGTCGGCTTCTTCCACGGGCCGAGCCGGACCCTGATTCTAACCGACCTCGTCCTCAACCTCGAACCGGCCAAGATGCCGGCGCTGCTGCGGCCGTTCCTGCGGCTGGCCCGCATGACCACGCCCCACGGCCAGCCGCCACCCTATCTGCGCCTCGTCGTCAAACTGCGTCGACAGGCGGCCGCACGGGCGGCTGCGGAACTCGTCGCGCTGAAGCCGGAACGGGTCATCTTCGCACATGGATTGTGGTTCGCGGGGGATGCGACCGCGCGCCTGTGCCACGCCCTGCGCTGGCTCGGACGGTTCACCTGAGAGCGCGCCGGACCGCGACCCGCTTCAGGAGTCGGTAGCGAGCTGCCGCAGGATCCAGGCCTGCGCGGCGGCGAGATCCGCGAAGGTCGGCGGACAGATCGGGTCGACCGGACCGAACCCGGCTTCCAAGAACCACTTGCCCGCATCGGCCCCGTGCTGCTGCGAGAGACGGACCAGCACCGCCACGAGGAAACCATCCGCGAAAACGAGCTGGCTTTCGGCATCGTCGCTCTTCGTCGCGACCTGCGCGGGTTGCAGGTTCAGGATCATGGGGCGCCCGGCTTTCCATCGCGCGTCCGGCGAGCGGATGTGCAGCGACGGGACGTGCTCCGCAGCGTTCCGCGCCTACCTGTCCAATCAGCCCCCCACACCGAAGTTCCTGACCGGCACCGCCCCGGAACACCGCTGACACCGCCTGGTTTGCCGGGCATGGCCGGCTGCCGACCCCGGACCAATGGACCGGACGCGCGGACCAGGGTGTCTCATGAACGATCGGACAATGGCCCGCGGGCTGGCTTGGTTCGGGATCGGTCTCGGTCTCGCCGAGACCTTCGCACCGCGGCGCGTCGCCGCGGCGACGGGGCTGCACGGGCACGAAGGCCTCGTCCAACTCTACGGGCTGCGCGAGATCGCCTCGGGCGCGGCCATCCTGGCATCCGCCCAGCCGGAGCGGCATCTGGGCGTGCGCGTGGCGGGCGACCTTCTCGACGCCGGCCTGCTGGCGGCCCGGGCCACCCCCGCCAATCCGCAGCGCGGCCGCACCCTGGCGGCGGCCCTGGCGGTGGCGCCGGTGGTCCTGTTGGACGCCGTCTACTGGTTGAAGGCCCGCAACCGGCCGGATCAGGCCCCGCCGAGCCCGGCCCAACTTTACTAAAGCGCGTCACAACAAAGGCTTAGAGCCGCGTTTGATTGCCACGCGATCGGGCATAGATCTCGGAAGGCGACTGGAACCCGGGCCGATACCGCGGCATCAGCCGCCGGTCGGCCCCATCACAACGGTGCCGTCCGCCCGGTTGATAGCGCTCACCCGAGGCCCGCGGATCTCGAGGCTGGGTTGTTCCAGGGCGTCGAGAACCGTGTTGGCTGCCGTGATGATCGCGCCGGGCGAGCCGCCCGGGATCTCCGGCTGGATGGCCTCGACCAACCGGGCGAGCACCGTCTGCTCGATCTGCGGATGGTCCGCGCCTTGCGCCTGCCGCCAATACGCTGCGTAGACTTTCTCGGCGATCGTTCGCGCGGTCTGATCGACCTCCGGCGTGCCCTGATTCATCGCGCACCCTTTCGTCCCGCTCATCCGGGAAACAAGGGTGGCTCGTGGCTCCACGCCTTCAAGGGCCGTTGCCCTCCTCCGGGCTCGGATCGTCGCTCTCGAGGGACTTGGCGAGTTCGGTCAGCACCTCCTCGACCATGGGGGGCCAGGTTGCGTGCTCCGCATCCATCAGGCGCGCGGCGCTGACCAGAGCGGTGATCTGCGCATCGTAGACCGGCCGCCCAACGAGCTGCGCGTAGCGCACCCGGGCGGCGAGCGCCGTCGCCAGACGCTGGACCTCCGCGAGTTTCCCGTTTCGGCGCGCGGATGCCCTCGCCGTTGCCCATCCCTGCGCCCCCTTCACGTCCGCGCGCGATCCCTTCCGGTTGTCATAGGCCATGACCGTCGCGCCGTCAGCGGGCCGGGCGACGTCCGCGGGAACTTCCGCCGTCCGCGAGCGTCGATTTCGCAAATCGTCGCTTGTCGTTTCAGGAGCTTCCCATGCGTACGCCGCTGATCCTTGCACTGACTGCCTCCCTCGCCTTCGCCGTCCCCGCCTTCGCGGATCCGGTGAGCGAGACCGGCACGGGCGGCGGCCCGACCACCGCCGCGAAAGCCCCGCACACCGCCGCGACGGGCCAGACCGTGCCGAACCCGGGCGCCCTCAACCCGAAGGAGACCGGAAGCATCGATCAGCGCAATGCCAACGAGCAGCGCAACGACGCCATCACCAGCGGCATCTGCATCGGCTGCGCACGCTAAAGGGGAAACGGCCCGAAGCGGAGCGCGATCCGCTTCGGGCCGTTTCAAGGCAGCCATCGCGCAAAGTGACTTGAACGGCCGCACAGCATCGGCCACATCATCGCTCCCCGACCCACCACGAACAGGAGTTGACGCGTGGCAAACGAGGCTGTCGATCAGACGACAGAGAAGACCTATTACGGCCTGACACTGTCCCAGCTCGCAGAGCGGATCAGGAAACTGGCGACCGAGCGCGGCCTGACCGGCGAGGTCTTCGACCGTGTGACCGCCAAGGCCGTCGCGATGATCCCGACCATCCGGCTGAACGACAACGCTCAGCGGTAGAGCGGCGCCGGCTTAACGCTCGGCGCGCAGGCTCTTGATGATGCGGCTTGCGATCTTGCGGACGGCCGCATCGTCTCGCGATTCGCTATCGCCGGTATCCCAGAGGTGTTCGAGGCTGCCGTCGAGTTCGTCCAGCAGTTCCGGATGGCGCTGGGCGAGGAAGCGGATCGTCCCGAACAGCAGGTGCTCGGTTGCCATTTCGCGGCGACGCGCCTCGACGATCGGGTCGTGGGGCGAGGTGGGGGCTTGCTCTGTCATGCGGGCCCAACGAGCGGCCCGCGCGCTGGTTCGGCGCGTCCGGCGCGGTGCGGTGCCGCGGAGACCCGGCCGGAACGGCGCTGATGCATGTCGACCGTCATGCCCAACGGAGCAGAGGTCCCCACATCAAGCGCGTTTGGTCGGCATCCTGATGCGATGCCCCGACGCTCAGCGCCGCAAGCCACCGATCCAGGCCGTCAGCGGTTCCACGAAAGCCGCCCAGGTCCGTGACCAGACTGTCCCACTCCGGCCGTCCTCGGGGCGGCGGCTGGCCATGAGCGCGGACACCAGGGCGTCCTCCCGCGGCTTGCACTCGTCCAGGGCGTTGCGCTCGTCCCCGGCGCGGCTTTGTCCTGAAGGCTGATGCGCGGACGCTTCGCGTAGGCAACGGTGCCAAGCCAGTTCCAGGGCGCGCGGATCAACTGCCTCAGCCGACGGGCCGGCACGCACCGGGACGGTGGCCAGGGTCAGGATCGCACACAAGCCGAGGAGTGCCCCCGGGCGCGTCAGCTCCGGAAGCCTTTTCGGACCTGGGTCGCAACGCGCTTCCCACCGCCGGATCAAGTCCCACGGATAGCGCTCGGGCAACGGCATGCGCATGCCCGTCCTATGCCCCAAGGCCAAGCCTCTGAATAGAACGGATCGGCAACAGTGCGGCGTGTTCGGCGCCGCCGCTCAACTGCCCCGGCCGGGACGGGTGACCCGGCAGGTGTGGTCCATCAACGCTTCGGCGCTCGCCTCCGGCATCCTGTAAGCAAGGACGATCATGCCCGCGCCGGGATCGTCCGGATCGGCCGCGACCGCGGCGAAGCTCGCATCGTGGAGCTTCCCCTGCCAGCCCGGCACGTGGGCCAGCGCCGCGAACGGGTTGAAGTGCTCCACCGCGTCGGCCGGTACCCGCAGGGCGAGGTATTGATCCTCATCCAGCAGGACGGGGAACGGTGCCCAGCTCTCGCCGATGGCAGAGCCATGTGCCTTCAGGGCCGCCATGACGCCGCGATGCATGCAATCGAGGTGGATGTGGAGTTGGTCCTGGCTGCGTCCATCGACGGAGTTCACCCCCAAACCCACCGCGGCAGCCGGCAAGCGCCCCTGGAGGGCGTCCGACACGAAGTGCCGCGCGCGGAGCGCAGCCTGCCAGTATGCGACGCCGCGCGGCCCTTGGAGCACGGGGGCCTCGATCCCCGATACGTTGTCGGTGGGCATCACGACGACGTGGGTCGGCTCGCCCGGGGCGCGCAGCACCGCAGAACCCGGTCGCTCGCCTTCGCCGAGATCGACGGACAGGCACGGGAAACTCCGGCCCGCGGCCTTCTTTGCCAGGACACAGCCCTGCAGCGCGACCCACAGCACGTCCCGCGCCGGATTGGCCGCGTCGGCGACCGGGATCAGTGTGAATGCGAGCAGCGTCCCGATGGCCAGCATACGGCGCATGATCAGACCGTCCGATCCTCGTCGGCCGTTCAGCAACAGGCAACGGCCGGAAAACAGTGTATCCTCAAGCCGTCAGCACGAGGTTACGGACCGCCAATGCTTGAATCAGACACGCGGCACCTGCGTCTGGTGCGGATCGCGGCCTGGATCCTGGTGGCCTTCATCGTGGTCGTGACCCTCGTGCCGATCGGCCTCCGGCCGGTGGTGACCCATAATCCGAGCATCGAGCGGATCGCCGCCTACGCGCTTGCCGGCCTGCTGATGATGGTGGGCTACCCGCAGCATCGGCTTCAGATCCTGATCGGCAGCGTCCTCATGGCCGGCGGCCTCGAGGCCGCGCAGACCCTGACCAGCACGCGCCACGGCCGGTTCGCGGATTTTCTGATCAAGGCGGGCGCCGCGCTGGCCGGCGCGGTGACGGGTCTTGTGGTCGCGGCCGTTGCGGCCCGACGCCCGACACGCCTTTCGGACCGATAGCGCCGCGGGCCTCGACGGCGGAGGCACAACCTCACGAGGAAGGCGGCGCGAATTTCGGCGCACCGCGGCGGTTCCGACTGGCAACCGCCGCGCAACCCACGCATTGTTTCACGGGGGCGTGACGAGGTTCATGCACGCGAGGATGTCATGTTCGACGCGGCCAAGCTCACGGGACGGTTCTGGTTTCGCAAGACGTGGACGGGCAAGCTGGTCCTTCTCGTCGAGGAGGAGAAGCCACGCTGGTTCAGCCGCGGCCGACTCACCAAGCTGCGCTGGCGGGACGCGCGGCTGCTCGATCTGGCTGATGCGCCGATGCGCGCGCTGATGACCCTCGAACGGACGTATCGGGCAGATTACGGATCGAGCGCCGCGCGGATGCTTCAGGCAGTCGTCCCGTCCGGGACGCGGGGCGCGATCGCCACGCCGCACGGGACGGCAGCCAACGCCTGACGGCGGCGGCGGAGCGGTGAGCCGCGGCGTTCGAGCCGCGACAGCCATGCTGTCTCTGGCGGGCTTGAATATTCGCACATTTCAGGCGGAAGCACGGGTTCCCCCGCGCCCCGCTTATGGGAGAGCGCTTCTCGGACGCTCGGTGGGCGCTTGGGCTGCCCGACATTGCATGAATTCGGTCCCCTGCACAGAAGTGGGACTCATGCCCCTTCAACCTCACACGTCACCCGCAAGGGCATCCCAGCGTAAGCCCGCAGGCCGAGCGCAAAGGGGAGGCGCGAAGATGTCTTCGACCCGAATGCATCGACACAGGGCCCGCAAAGTGGCCTACGCAGGATTGTAACTGAACGTCTCCGGCAACGAGCGCCGCGATTGATCCATGTTGTTGTTTGCCGCGCAACCGGTAGATAACAACCGTGATTGGTTATATTCGATCAGACGAGCCCTTGACTGATGGCAGAGAAAGCCACGTTCATGGCGCATTCCCGCGAGAGAGGCGTCGATGGAAGATAACATTTCAGCCCCGCACCAAGACACGATCGATTTCGTCGAGCTGACCGCCGATATCGTCTCGGCTTATGTAGCCAACAACTCCGTTCCTATGCCCGACCTGCCGACGCTTCTGTCCGGCGTCCATGCTGCGCTGTCGAGCCTTGGCCAAGGTTCGACACCTGCGGAGCCGGACTTCAAGAAGGCGACACCCGCGCAGATCAAGAAGTCGATTACGCCGGACGCGCTGGTCAGCTTCATCGACGGCAAGCCGTACAAGACGCTCAAGCGCCACCTGACCGGGAACGGCATGACGATCGAGCAGTACCGGCAGCGCTATGGCCTGCCGCCCGATTACCCGACGACGGCGTCGACCTACTCGGCAATGCGCGCCGAGTTCGCCCGCAATGCCGGCCTCGGTCACAAGCGTCGGGGCCCGGCAGCGAAGAACGCGGCCTCGGCCGAGACCGTCGCGGCGGCACCGGAGCCCGCCAAGCCGACCCGGGGTCGCAAGAAGGCCGACGCGTAGGCCTGACCTCGACGGTCCGGCGGTCCCGAGCGACGCGCTCCTGCGCTCGCCCGGGCCGGAACGACGCGTGCGGCCGACCATTGCCCCTCGAGCAGCCCGGAGCAGACCTTGAATCGATCGATCCTCGCCCTTCTCATCGTCGCCACGACCCTCACCGACCTGTCGGCGGCTCGGGCGCAGGATCGGACCGGGGCGGATCCCAAGGCCGAGACCGCGACCAAGCCGGCAGCCGATACGCGGGATCCGGGCAAGACGGCGACGGAGGCCGTGACCAACCCCGCCACCGTACCGCCGACTGAAGGCGCCGTCGGCAGCGGCAAGCCGCCGGTGGCCGGCACGCCCCCCACCACGGGCCGATAGAGAGCCCGGCCCCACTGGGCAGGGCCGGACCTTGCGTCCGCGGGCGAACCATTGCGGCCCTCGTGCGTCTGCCCGGTGCGGTCAAGCCTTGGCCGCGGGGTGAGCAGAGCCGGATGATATCTCACGAGCAGGTCGGGGCAGCCCGACCCTGGGCCGACGCTCACGTTGCGGGTACGTGCCGTTCTTGGTCGCGTGGGCTTCGCCGGTTCGCCACGGGAATCGCCGCCCCCGATCCCCGACTCTGGGCGCTGAGCCTCGCGCTTATCGGGATCGACGCCGTCTGGATGCGGGCGGCCGGCATGACGGCCGCGCCGACCGGCTTCGTCGTGGCTGCCGCCATCGTGGTAGTCCTGCTGGTCGCGGCGGCCTGCCTCGCGACCGTGAAATCGGATCCGCCCCTGCGAGGCATGGCGCTCGCGAGCGCATTTCTGATCACCTTCACCATACCGGTGGCGGTTCTGCACTTCCTTGCCGCGGGCCTGGGGCTGCCCTTCATTGACGACGCGCTGGCTGGGTTCGAGGCACGGCTCGGTTTCGACTGGACGGCTTACGTGGCCTTCCTGGCGCACCATCCCACCCTGTCGTGGTGGCTGGCGCTCGCCTATCATTCCAGCGGGCCGCAGGTCGGCGTCGTGGTCATCGCGTTGAGCGCGACCCGCCGGCTCGGACGGCTCTGGGCCTACATCCGGCTGTTCTCAGTCACACTGCTGTGCGTGATCGTCCTCGCCGCCCTGTTGCCGGCGCTGGGCCCTTACGCCCATTACGCGCCGCGCGTTGTTCCGTCGGACCATCTGGAGACGATCGGCGCGCTCTGGCATCTGGAGCCGGTGGCACGGCTGCGGGCGGGCACGCTCGACACGCTGGCGCTCGGCGACCTACGGGGGCTGGCGACCTTCCCGTCCTTCCACGTGTGCCTCGCGCTCCTGACCGCCTGGGCGCTGGCACCTTTGCCCGTCCTTGGCCCGCTCGCGATCCTCCTCAACGCAGTCGTGATCGTGGCGACGCTGGGCGCGGGCGGTCACTACCTGCCGGACGTGCTGGCCGGGGCGACCCTGGCGATCGCGGCCCTGGCGGTTCGAGAGCGGGTCCGCCGGCGCACGCCGTCCGCCGCCCCGGCCTGTCCGGTCCCCGGGGCGATCAGCCGTGCCGATGCCTGAGCGCGTTGAGCCGCGAACTATCCCACCGCCGGTGGATTAGTCCGACAGTGGAGGTCCGACAGACTATGCCCGAGACCCAGTGGACGAGGCGCGCCCAGCCGGACAGCTGGCGATCGTCCCGGGCGCCGCGGCGGAGGAGTTCTGGTCTCTCTCGAAGACGCGGACCGGAACCGCGCCTGCACGGTCCCGGCCGAAACCCGCCCCGCTTGCCCACGCCAACGCCGCTCCATAGATGCCCCCGATGATGGCACTTCCCTTCGACAACAGCTACACCCGCCTGCCCGAGCGCTTCTACGCGCGCCGCCCCGCGACCCCCGTGGAGGCTCCGCGCCTGATCCACCTAAATCGGGCCTTGGCGGGGGAACTTGGGCTCGACGCCGACTGGCTCGCAGGTCCGGACGGGGTTGCGGCGCTGGCGGGGAACACGGTTCCGGAGGGTGCCGATCCGATCGCGGCGGCCTATGCCGGGCACCAGTTCGGCCAGTTCGTGCCGCAACTCGGCGACGGGCGCGCGGTCCTGCTCGGCGAAGTGATCGACCGGACCGGCATCCGCCGCGACATCCAGCTCAAGGGCTCCGGCCCGACCCCGTTCTCCCGGCGCGGGGACGGCCGGGCGGCCCTCGGACCGGTGCTGCGCGAGTACCTCGTCAGCGAGGCGATGGCGGCGCTGGGCATTCCGACCACCCGGGCGCTCGCCGCCGTCGCCACCGGCGAGCCCGTGGTGCGCGAGACCCTGCTGCCCGGGGCCGTGCTCACGCGGGTCGCAGCGAGCCACATCCGGGTCGGCACCTTCCAGTTCTTCGCGGTCCGGGGTGACGTCGAGGCCCTGCGGGCCCTGGCCGACCATGTCGTGGCCCGGCACTATCCCGAGGCGGCGGAGGCGGAAAATCGCTACCGGGCGCTGCTCGACGCGGTCATCGCCGCCCAGGCCGGGTTGGTGGCGCGATGGCTGCTCGTGGGCTTCGTCCACGGGGTGATGAACACCGACAACATGGCGGTGGCCGGCGAGACGATCGACTACGGCCCCTGCGCCTTCCTCGACGCCTACGATCCCGGCACGGTGTTCAGTTCGATCGATCAGAACGGACGCTACGCCTACGGCCAGCAGCCGCGCATCGCGCTTTGGAACCTAACCCGGTTCGCCGAAACCCTGCTGCCCTTGCTCGCCGATGACGAAGAGCAGGCGGTCCGTGAGGCCGAAGCGGCGCTCTCCGGCTACGCACCTGCTTTCGAAGACGCCTATCACGGCGGCCTCAATCGAAAGCTCGGGCTCGGCGCGGTCCGGGACGGCGACCCCGCGCTGGCGGGCGACCTCCTGACACGGATGGGCGAGAACCAAGCCGACTTCACCCTGACCTTCCGGACCCTGTGCGGAGCCGTTGAGGGCGACAGATCCGTGCGCGACCTGTTCGTCGACCCGACCGCGTACGACGGGTGGGCGGTTCGCTGGCGGGCGCGCCTCGCCGAGGAAACCCGCGCCCCGGCCGAGATAGCCGCCGCGATGCGGACGGCGAATCCGGCCTTCATCCCTCGCAACCATCAGGTCGAGGCGATGATCGCGGCCGCCGTGGAGCGAAACGATTTCGCGCCCTTCGAAACCTTGTTGGCGGTGCTGGCACGGCCCTACGCCGACCAGCCGGAGCACGCCCGCTACGCGCAGACGCCGGAGGGCGGCGGGGTCGGCTACCGGACCTTCTGCGGCACGTAAGGCCCGTTCAGGCCTGCGGCCAGGTGTAAATCTCGTGCACGGTGCCCGCGGCACGGAACCAATGCACCCGCGTGGCCGGGTTGAACCCGTGATCCCGGTACGAGGTTGCGATCACCGACACGAGGGAGGCTGCCAGGGAGCGGTCTTGGATGTCATAGGCCAGGAGCTGCGGTGTACGCCCGTCGTCATGGGCAAGATCACGGACGAAGATCGAATACGACATGTGTCAGACTCGGCTCCACCAGGAACAACCTATACGTGCATATACCGCCTGGATCGCTTGGGTTCATTGTAAGTTCATGTCAAGGTTAAGTAGTCTTAACTGGATTTCGGAGACTTGATGGAGTCTTTGCGAACCAGCGTGCCTCAGGCCGACCGATACGACCCCGCAGCGCGATCCGGCTCCGATGCCTGAAGCAGGGTCAGCAACAGCGTCATCGCCGCCGCGGCGGCGACGCGGTCCCCTCGGAATGAGCAGGTGAACAGGATCGCCCGATGATTCCGCCACGGGGTCGTATACCGTGATCCGGCCCGGCGCCGATCCTGAGCGGCGGCGCGGACAGGAGAACCCGGATCGATGGGCAAGCGGATCCTGGCCGGACTTGTCGGGTTGCTGATCGGCCTGTCGGCCGCGCAGGCGGCGCCCGTCGTGGTCAGCTCCAAGCTCGACACGGAGGGCGGGGTTCTCGGCGCCATCATCCTGCAGGCGCTCGGGGCCAAGGGCATTTCGACGGTGGACAAGACCCAACTCGGGTCGACATCGATCGTGCGCCAGGCCCTGCTGGAGGGCCAGATCGACATCTACCCGGAATACACCGGCAACGCGGCGTTCTTCTTCGGACGGCAGGATCTCCCGGTCTGGAAGGACGCACAGGCCGCCTACGAGACCGCCCGGCGCCTCGACCGCGCGGCCAACGACCTCGTTTGGCTGGCGCCCGCCTCGGCCAACAACACTTGGGCGATCGCGGTGCGCGACGACATCGCCAAGGCCAATGCCCTCGAGACGATGAGCGATTTCGGCCGCTACGTGGCCGGTGGCGGCTCGATCAAGCTCGCGGCCTCGTCGGAATTCGTCTCCGCGCCCGCCGCGCTCCCGGCCTTCGGCCGGGCCTACGGCTTCGGCTTCAGGCCGGACCAGCTCGTCATCCTCGCCGGCGGAGACACCGCCGCCACGATCGCGGCGGCGGCGCGGGGCACCTCCGGAACCAACGCCGCCATGGTGTTCGGGACCGATGGCAGTCTCGCCGCCGCCCGCCTCATCGTGATGGCGGATGACCGCGGCGTCCAACCGGTCTACCAGCCGGCACCCGTGGTCCGCGGAGCCGTCCTCAGGGCGCGTCCTGAGATCGCGACGGTGCTCGATCCGATCTTCCGCCAGCTCGACCTCGCCACGCTGCGCGACCTCAACGGACGGGTTCAGATCGGCGGCGAACCCGCCTCCACGGTAGCGGCGGATTTCCTGAAGGCGGCGGGGTTCGTGCATTAAGGCCGGCGCGCGCTCTGCGCCGAACCGGTGTCCACTTCGGCGCAGAGCGCGCTAAGTCCAGGCGACGCGCAGCCACGCTCCTGCGGCCGCGCGCGGAGCCACCGGATGGGCCAATTCCCTGCACCCGGGACGCATGCCGATGCCCGCCCGAGCGGCCGGATCGTCTCCGGCCTCGATCCCCTGGGCGCGACCCTCGCGACCCTGCTGACTCTGGGCCTCGTCGTGCTGCCGCTGATGGTCGTGCGGCCGAACCGGATCGCCGAAGGCACCGCGCTAATGGCATGGTCGGCGCTGCCGGCCGGTCCGGCGCTAGCACTGCTTTGCGGCTCCGGGCTCGCCGCGCCGCTGCTGGCCCTGCGGATTCCCCCGTTCCTGCGGCTTGCCGCGGGCGCAGCCGCGTTGCTGCTCCTCGGCCTCACGGCCGGATGGGCGGCCGATCACCTGACGCCGCCCGGCGACCGCTACAGCCGGGTCTCGCCGGAGGCCGGCTGGTGGCTGGCCTTCGGCGCCGCCGGCCTCGCCACCGGCGACGGGCTGGCGCGCCTGCGGCCCGGCCCCGGGATGCGGGTCACGGCGCTGGCGACCGTTGCGATCCTGGCGGGGCTCGCCCTCCGGTCCGGGTTCTGGGACAACCTCTCGGTGATGCGGGAATATGCCGGTCACGCGGATACGTTCGGCCGGGAGGTCCGGACCCATCTCGGCCTTGCCCTCGCGTCGGTGGCGGCGGCCGCCCTGGTCGGGATCCCGGCCGCGATCCTGGCACGTCCGAAGCCGGCCCTGCGGCGGGCGCTGCTCGCGATTCTCAACGTGGTCCAGACCATCCCCTCCCTGGCGCTGTTCGGGATGCTGATCGCGCCGCTGGCCTGGATCGGCCGGACGATCCCCGGGGCCGCGGAATCCGGGATCGCGGGGATCGGCCCCGCCCCGGCCGTCGTGGCCCTGTGGGCCTACGCGCTCCTGCCTGTCGCGGCCGCCACCGTCGCCGGGCTCGACGCCGTGCCTGCACCGGTGCGCGACGCGGCACGCGGCGTCGGGATGACCGGCCGCCAGCGCCTCCTCCAGGTAGAACTGCCGCTGGCGCTCCCGAGTCTCCTCACCGGGATCCGCATCGTGCTGGTCCAGAACATCGGCCTTGCGGTGATCGCGGGCCTCGTGGGCGGCGGCGGGCTCGGCGTGTTCGTCTTCCAGGGCATCAGCCAGAACGCGGGCGACCTCGTCCTGCTCGGGGCGCTGCCGACCGTCGCCCTGGCGAGCAGCGCCGCCGTGCTGTTCGATGCCGCCATCGCGGTGAGCCGGGGCCGGGTGGCGGAACGGCACCCGTGATGCCTGATCCGATGATCGAACTCGCCGGGATCAGCCGCGTCTTCGGGGACCGGGCGGTCGTGTCCGACGTCAGCCTGCGGGTCGAGGCCGGCGCGGTGCTGACGGTCGTGGGCACCTCGGGCTCCGGCAAGACGACCCTGCTGCGGATGATCAACCGCCTCGTCGAGCCGAGCGCCGGCACGGTCCGGATCGCGGGCCGGGACATCCGGGCGGTCGCCCCGCATGTCCTGCGCCGGGGGATCGGCTACGCGATCCAGGGCCACGGCCTGTTCCCCCATCGGACGGTGGCGGAGAACATCGCGGTGGTGCCGCGGCTGCTGGGCTGGGACCGTCGGCGGATCGACGCGCGGGTCGACGCGCTGCTCGGCCTGTTCAACCTCGATCCGGCCGCCTACCGGGACCGGCTCCCGGCGGCGCTGTCGGGCGGCGAACAGCAGCGGATCGGGGTCGCCCGGGCGCTGGCCGCCGAGCCGCCGATCCTGCTGATGGACGAGCCCTTCGGCGCCCTCGATCCGATCATCCGCCGCCAGGCTCAGGCGGATCTGCGGGCGATCCAGCGGCGCACCGGCACCACCATCGTGCTGGTGAGCCACGACATGGACGAGGCGCTGCGGCTCGGCGACCGGATCGCCGTGATGGACCGGGGCCGCCTCGTGCAGGAGGCCGATCCGGCGGCGCTGATCGGCGCGCCGGCCACCGCGTTCGTCGGCGCCCTCCTCGGCGGCGGCGACCGGGCCTTCCAGCTCATGGCGCTGCGCGTCGTGGACGATCTCGTGGAGCCCGGGGCGGCGCCGGGCACGCCGATCTCGGCGGGCACCTCGGTGCGCGCGGCGCTGGCTGAGAGCCTGTGGTCGCAGCGCCCGGCCCTGCCTGTCAGCCGAGACGGCGTGCTGCTGGGCCGGGTGACGCGCGCCGCGCTCGAGGCGCAGGGCGCCCGCCCGTGAGCCGTGCGGGATATCTAGCGCATCTCGCGCTGCTCGCCCTGCTCGGCGCCTTCCTGCTCGCGCCGCAGAGCTTCGCGGACCTGTTGCGCCCTTTCGCCCCCGGCGACACCGCGCCGATCTACACGCAGACCCCGCTGCTTGCGCTCACTATCAACCACCTCCTGCTGGTCGCCGCCGCAACCCTGACGGCGAGCGTGCTGGCGATCGGCTTCGCGGTCGCGGCGACCCGTCCGGCGGGACGCAACGTCCTGCCCTTCGCCCGGGCGGTGGCCAATCTCGGCCAGACATTCCCGCCGGTGGCGGTGCTGGCCTTAGCCGTGCCGATCTTCGGGTTCGGGCCGCTGCCGACCCTCGTCGCCCTCGTGCTGTACGGGCTGCTGCCGATCTTCGAGACCACGCTCACTGGCCTCGAAGGCCTCGATCCGGCGCTGATGGAGGCGGCGCGCGGCATGGGGCTGACCGACAGCCAGCGGCTCGTCCAAGTGGAACTGCCGCTCGCGCTGCCAATGATCCTGGCCGGGATCCGGCTGTCGGCCGTTATCGGCCTCGCGACCGCAACGATCGGCTCGACGGTAGCGGCCAGCACGCTGGGCGAGGTCATCATCTCGGGCCTGCTCACGGGCAACACCGCCTATGTCCTGCAAGGCGGCCTCGTCGTTTCGGCGCTGGCGATCCTGATCGACGCGGCTTTCCACATCCTCGAGCAAAGTGCAGCGCGGCGAACTGGATTCGGTTCCTAGAACCGACTATAAGTCCGGCGGGCCCGTACGCGCGGGCCTGGGGCGTGGAACCCCCTGTCTGATGGTTGGTGCCGACCAGAACGGCACCCGCACCTTGACCACACGGTCGGGGAGCCTGCGACGTATGTCCAGGCGTTCCGGCGCTAAAGGTCGTAGGGACCGTTCAGACACGGTTTTCCAACTCCCCGACTCGGGATGGTCGAAGGCTTGTTCGCGGGGGCGTACCGCGGACCAAAGCCGGCGGGGAGGACGGGTCATGGCTCCCATCGATCCCGAACTGCGGATGCGCCAGCTCGCCGAGTTGCGCGCGGCCTACGACGCGAGCCCGTGCCCAACGGTCGACCACAGCGAGACCCGGATCGCACGACATTCGCGGGTGCTGCTGGGACGGATCCTCGTCGTCCTGAGCGACCCGGACGGCGGCGCAGGTGCGCGGGAGACTCGGCCGGGCGGCAAGGCCTGCGCCGACTTGTGAGGCTCCCATCCGTCGCGCGCCGGCTCACGCAGCCAGCTGCGCGGTGACGAGCCCAATGCCGTTCCAGGCGTCGTCGATGACGTCCACCAGCTCGGCGCCGGGCTTCCGCTGAACGGCCCTGGTGGACGCGGGCGCGCGGTGAGGACGGCGCGCCTGGGTGGGCTGCTCTCTGCCGAGTCGCTCCGACCCGGCCAGGCGCCTCAGATTTGTGACGACGCCTGATCGCGCAACTTGCAGTCAAGTCGTCCGTGATTGTTCGATGAAGGTTTCGGATTTTTCGCTTTAGGACTGGGAGTCTTATCTTTATTCGCACGAGAGTCTGCCGATGCAAAATTCCAGTTTATACTTGTGAACAACATTCGCGATTTCGAGCACGGTCGATATTTTGCATCGAATGGATGATCAAGTATCTCAAGAGATCATAAACAGCAGTCGTTGGCGCTGATCGCTTCGGCGTCGCCTACAATAACGCGATCATGTCATACACGAGACCGCCGATCAAATACAATATCTTAGCGGTGCGCTTGAATGAAGATCGCACTGAGAACAATATTTGCCCGGCGCCGACGATTCGGCCGGCCTGAGATGAATACTCGGACCGAAGCCGGACCGTCTTGCATGCGCCAGACTGGGAGGTCGTCATGATGGGCAAAGAGATTGCGTTCGCATCACCCGCGACATGTTCGGCGGCGGCATTCGGCCTGCTGCTCCTCGGCTCCACCACGGCCGGCGCCGACGACATGCCGCGGCAGGGTGATTTCCGGATCACCTACACGTCGACGGTGCTGGCAGCGCCGAAGCCCGTCACCATCGGCGAGAACCGCGTGGCCTCCGCCTCGATCGCCATGATGACCGCGGTCAACGAATCCGGCGGTAAGCTCCTGCACAACATGGCCGGGCGCTGCACCTCCGCGCCGACGATCGACAACGGCGCCAAGACCGTGGAGAACCACGGCTATTGCGACTACGTCGATGCCGATGGCGACCACGTGTTCGAGAAGTGGGACTACCCGCTCCAGCCGCTCGCAGCGGTGAACGAGGGGACGGGCCAGTGGATCGGCGGCACCGGCAAGTTCGCGGGCCTGGCGGGCACGATGACGATCCGCTCGCGCCGGCTGAACACCCTGACGGACGGCGCGGTCCAGGTGGTCGGCGAGAAGCTCGGCAGCTACAGCTTCACCGGCACGGTGGCGAGCGCCAAGCCGGATTGAGAACCAGCGGGACGGCGGGCCGTCCGGGCGCTATACGCGCCCGATGACACCCGCCGACCGAGACAGGTTCGAGAAGTGCCTCGCGCTCGCCGCACAGGGCGCGACCATGGGCGAGCGCGCGGCCGCTCAGGCTGCCGCCGCGCGTATCGCTGCGAGCGCCGGCCTGACCCTCGCCGAGGCGATGCGCGCGGCCCGTCCCGCGCGGACAGAATCCGCGCCCCGGCCGCCGCCCCGGCGCGCCTACGCCTGGGCTCAGCCGAAGGAGCCGGTGAAACCCATCACGGTCGAGGAATTGCTGCGCCAGAAGGCCGAGACCGAGGAATGGCGCAAGCGTGCGGCCGCCCGGGCCAAGCGCCAGAGCCGGCAGGCGCAGCCGGATCAGGACGCCTATGCGGCGGAGCAACGTGCCCGGCAGGCCGAGCGCGACTGCGCCTGGGCGCAGGCCCGGACTGAAGCGGCGCCCGACGACGTGTAGGGTCCGGCCTCACTTCTTCACGAGGCTGCAGGTGCTCTCCGACAGGGGCTGGAACGCCTGCTCGCCCGGGATGGTCTTCAGGATCTTGTAGAAATCCCACGGCCCCTTGGAGTCCGCGGGCGTCTTGACCTGCGCCAAGTACATGTCGTGGACCATCCGGCCGTCGACGCGCAGGCTGGCGTTATGGGCGAAAAAGTCCTGAATCGGCAGTTCGCGCATCTTGGCCATGACTTTCAGCCCGTCATCCGTCCCGGCGGCCTCGGTGGCCTTGAGGAAGTGGAGCACGGCCGAGTAATCGCCGGCCTGCACCATGGTGGGCATCCGTCCGCCCATCCGCTCGCCGAAGCGTCGGGCGAAGGCCCGGGTCTGGTCGTCGAGGTCCCAGTAGAAACCGGTTGTCAGGATCATCCCCTGGGCGTCCTTGAGACCGACGGATTGGATGTCGGTCAGGAAAATGTTGAGCCCGCCGAGCGTCTGGCCTCCCTGCGGGATGCCGAACTCGCTCGCCTGCTTGATCGTGTTGATCGTGTCGGCGCCCGCATTGGCCATGCCGATGATCTTGGCGCCCGACCCTTGAGCCTGCAGCAGGTAGGACGAGAAATCCGGATTCGGGAACGGGTGCTTGACCGAGCCGAGCACCTGGCCGCCCTTCGCCTTCACGACGCGGGTGACCTGCTTCTCCAGATCGTGCCCGAACGTGTAATCGGCGGTGATGAAGAACCACGTGTTCTTGGGGTCGTCCGCCAGGGCCGTGGCGGTGCCGGCCGCCAGCGAATAGGTGTCCCAGGTCCAGTGGGCGCCGGTCGGCGAGCAGGCGGCGTTGGTCAGCGCCATCGAGCCGGCGCCGGAATTGATGTCGATCTTGCCCTTGGCGCGCGCGACTTCACGAACGGCCAAGCCCGCCACCGAGGAGTTGGTGTCGAAGATCGCGTCGACGCCCTCGGTGTCGAACCAGCGGCGGGCGATCGCGGAGGCGATATCGGCCTTGTTCTGATGGTCGGCGAAGATCAGCTCGACCTTGCGGCCGTTGATCGGCCGGCCAAAGTCCTCCACGGCGAGTTGCGCGGCCGTCACCGAGCCGCGCCCGGCGAGGTCCGAATAGCCGCCCGACATGTCGGTCAGCACACCGATCTTGATGCCGCCATCGGCGTATTGTGCGCGGGCCGGTGCGGCGGCGAGGCAGGCCGCGGCGAAGGCCACGACCCCATGTCGGGCGAGCGTCCGCCCCGAGATCCGATCGGACATGGATTTCCTCCCCATTTGTTGATCGGCTTTTGTTTTCTTGAGGCCGCGGGCCGTTCCGGCCCGCGGCCGGCCGAGTTTTCGCCGGCTCTACGGCGCGCGCGTTTCGCCGAAGAACGTCAGCACGGCCTCGTTGAAGCGCTGGACATCCTCGAGATTCGTCAAATGGGCGCCGCTGAGCTCACGGTACTGCGCACCAGGGATGTGGTCCGCCAGGAAGCGGCCTTCCGCCGGCGGCGTCGCGAGGTCGTGCGTCCCGGCGATCACCAGCGTCGGCGCGGTGATCCGCGGAAGCGCGCCGCGGAAATCGGCGTCGCGCACCGCGAGGCAGGCCGCCGCGTAGCCCTCCGGCGCCGTGGCAGCCAGCATTCGCCGCAGGCTGGCCGCCAGCTCGGGTTGGGCAACCGCATAGTCCGCCGTCAGCCAGCGCGACGCCACGGCATCAACGATGCTGCCGACGCCGTCCGCGCGGACCTTCTCGGCCCGGCTGGTCCAGTTCTCCGGCGGCCCGATATACGCGGCCGTGTTGCACAGGGCGAGGCGCGCCAGCCGCTCCGGATGGTTCAGGGCGAGCCACTGCCCGGTCAGGCCACCCATCGACACGCCGGCGAAATGCACCCGCTCCAGGCCGAGGCGATCCAAGAGGCCGACCACGTCCCGGCCGAGTTGGGCGATCGTGTAGGGTCCGGGCGTGACCTCCGACTGACCGTGGCCGCGCGTGTCGTAGCGGATCAGGTGGACATGGCGCGCCAAGGGTTCGATCTGCGGCGCCCACATGTCCAGCGCCGCGCCCAGCGAGTTGGACAGCACGAGCGTGGGGTTCGCGGGATCGCCATCCGCCCTGTAGTGCAGCCGCACGTCATCGAGTTCGGCGAAAGCCATATGCGCCCCTCCCTCAGAGATAGCTTCTGCCGTCGAGATAGGCCTTGCGCCAGCGCTTGATCGCGACGCGGTCGAACAGGCCCGCCGTGTGGAACGGATCCGCCTGGATCAGCGCCTCGGCCTCCGCGCGGGTCTCGACATCGACGACATAGAGGCCGCCGCCCGCATCGCTGCCGTCGTCGTTCAGCTTGGCGCCGCAGGCCAGGAGGCTTTTCTTGATCCGGTCGAGATAAGCCAGATGCTCGGCGCGATGCGCCCTGCGGATCTCGAGGCTGCCCGGCTTGTCGAAGGTCTCGATGATGAAGGGCATGGTTCGACCTGTCAGTTGGCCGCGATGGCGGAGGGATGCTGGGCCAGCGGCGTGACGTGGATCGTCATGTACGGGTAGAGCGGCAGCGCCGTCAGGATGTCGTGCAGTGCGTCGTTCCCGTCGACATCGAAGACGCTGTAATTCGCGTATTGCCCGGCGATCCGCCACAGGTGCCGCCACGTGCCGTCCTGCTGAAGTTTCTGCGAGAACGCCTTCTCCTCGGCTTTCAGACGGTCCGCTTCCGCCTTCGGCAGGGTGGCGGGGATGTCGACCTGCATGTGGACCATGTAGAGCATCGTGTCTGTCCTATGCCGACCGGATGTCCGTGCTGGCCGCGACGCTTATCATCCCGAGACAGGCTGTCGATGCTGTCGCCACGGGGCTCGAGCGCGGGATCGGCGACGGTCGGGGGCGATTGTCCCCGATTCCGCCCCATCGTTGCGGCCATCTGGATGCACGCCTATTCAGCCGCCCCATAAACCGAAGCTCACAGGGGTGGATTCGTCCGACGATGACCGCACAGTCGACCAACGAGGTGGTGTTCGAGGTGCGCGGCCCCCTCGGCCTCGTCACGCTCAGCCGGCCCAAGGCCCTGAACGCGCTGACGCTCGGCATGATCCGGGCGATGCAGGCTCAGCTCCGGGACTGGGCCGCCGACGACCGCGTAACGCGGGTGGTGGTGCAGGGCAGCGGCGGACGGGCCTTCTGCGCGGGCGGCGATGTCCGGCGCATATACGAAGCCGCCAAGGCCGGACAGACGGAGGCGATGTTTGAGATCTGGCGCGGCGAGTACGAACTCGTCGCCGCGATGGCCCTCTACCCCAAACCGATCGTCGCGCTGATCGACGGCATCGTCATGGGCGGCGGCGTCGGCATCTCTGTGCACGGGCCGTACCGGGTGGCGTCCGAATCCTACGCCTTCGCGATGCCGGAGGTCGGGATCGGCTTCGTTCCGGATGTCGGCACCACCGCAATCCTGCCGCGTCTGGCGGGTCGCAGCGGCACCTACTTGGCGCTGACCGGATCGAAGATCGGCGCGGGCGACGCCCTCCCGCTCGGGCTGGCGACCCATGCGGCGCGCGCCGCCGATTTCCCGGCGATCCTCGACGCGTTGGCGGAAGGTGGCCCGATCGAGCCGGCCCTGGCCGCCCACGCCGCGCCTCCGCCGCCGACCGGGCCGGTGACCCAAGAGGCGGCCCTCATCGATGCGTGCTTCTCGGCGGAGAGCGTCCCGGCCATCCTGGCGCGGCTCGACGCGGTCGCGCAGTCGGATTTCGCCACCGAGACGGCCCGCACCCTCCGCAGCCGGTCGCCGACCAGCCTCTGCCTTGCCTTCGAGCAGATGCGGCGCGGGCCCGATCTGGACGTGATCGCGGCCATCCGGACGGAGTACCGACTGGTGACGCGCATCATGCGGGGGCACGATTTCTACGAGGGCGTGCGCGCGGTGCTGGTCGAGAAGGACAACCGGCCCGCTTGGCAACCGGCCACGCTCGACGCCGTCGACCCGGACGCTATCCGGGAGGCCTTCGAGCCGACGGAGGAGCCGGAGCCAAGCTTCATCTGAGGGATATGGACCATCGGCTACGCGCACCCACCCGCAGCGACTGCCGGTTCTGGATCGGGCTGAGCCGCGTCAGATCCGGACTGCGATTTGTGAACTCGCAGCCTGTGCGGGAGAGTAAGCCAGCGTCGCCGCCCCGGAAAGCGTGGCCGAGGCCAGGGTGATGACGCCGTGCAAGGGGCGCTGGAACCAAGGCGGTGAGCGCGCAACCCTCCACGTGCGCTCATCGCCGGGTCGAACGCGGGTGCCGACCCCTCCGATGAGGTCGGCGATGGGCTCGGGGCGGCGGCGCGATTATCGGCGCCGCGGCGGGCGGCGGTGCGGCAACCCCGTCATGGGCCGCGATCACCCGACGGGCCTCCTCGACGCTCATGTCGCAGGCGCTCGTCATCCCCTGCAGCGCCCCGAGGGCGCGATTGTATTCGGGCAGATTGGTGCAGCCGGGAACGCCCCAGGCCCAAGCCGGGGCCGCACCCATCATCGCCAGCGCCAAGCCGGCCAGACCCATCCTGAACGACACGTCCGTCCTACCGCGGCCAGGGTCTGGATCTCCAGATCCCACCGCGTGCCAAGCAACGAGGCCCCCGATCAGTTCACCCAGCCCGCCCGCGATGCGGCGTTTTTCCAGCACACCGATGCGGAAGGCGTCCATGCGGCAGCCGGCGGAGGGCCGACGTTCAGGCGGCCTGAAGCAGCGTCCGGGGCTGGGAAAAGACGAACTCGCGCTTGTAGAAGTATACGCCGCCGTTCCGCATGGCTTTATGAGCGTCATCTACATCGAAGCCGAACGGTCGGTCGCGTGCGGTGTCGATGCAGGTCACGTAACGCCACTGCACGCCGTCGATCATCCGGGGGATCGGCTGATCCTGACGGACGGCACAGAAAAGCTGGCCATCGGAGGACTTGGCGAAAATATAGAAGGTCTTCCGCGCGCACATCAGAACCTCCAAAGCCCTTTGGGGTGTATCCATGACGCAACAATCAAGTTTAAAACTGATTCGACGGCAATAGTCAAGCTTCTGCCACATTCTCGCCACCGATCGGGCAGGGGCTCACTCAGCGGCCTCCTGGAGGGGCTTGCCCTTGTCGACGACGTAAACCGACAGGATCTTCACGGTCCTGTCGCCGACCACCGTGTAGCCGGCATGGGGAACGCCGCGCCGGTTGATGCCGCGCTCGCCGGCCGGCCGCTCCTTCGGCGCCTGTCCCTGTACCTGCGCGAGGCCGCCCTCCAGCACGTAGTAGGCTTCCTCGCCGTTGTGAAAATGCCGGCGCGAGGTCGCCCCCGGCGGGATCTCGACCAGTTGCATGACGATCTCGCGGCTCTCGTCACCCGAGACCGGCTGACGACCGAGCTCGGTCCGCTTGACCTCCTGAGCCGCGGCTGCGCCCGTGATGACCAAGGCGCCCACCGCGATCAGGTATCTCCCAGCCGATGGGCGGCGCGCCATGTCGTTCTCCCGGATCTTGTCTGTTTCCGAGATCATGACATCGCCCGCTCCGACCGGGAATAGCTGGCCGTGTCGTCGCGTTACAGTCTTGCCGCCCGCTTCACGCCAGCCGGTTCCAGCGTGAAGCTCTCAGCTCTCGCTGTAACGCGCTCTCCTGCGCCGACCCGGCGTCCACTTCAGCGGAGAGCGCTCTATAGACAACCGATACGCCGCAGGGCACCGATCAGCTTGCGGCCGACGCGGTAGCCGTTGAGGGATTCGGATCCGAGGATCTGAACGGTCTCGGTTTCGGCAGTACGGCCGTAGAGGAACAGGTGGAAGCTCGGTGCCGCCTGTTCTGGCGGCGTCGCGCTGACCTGGCCGCAGAACGCGATGTCGTGGCCGGTCTCGCCCGGCATCGGCCTGATCTTCCGGAACCGGACGAGGGGCGCATCCGGGAATTCAGCGGCGACCCTGGCGCGCATCCCCGTCTCGAACGGCGCGCCGAATTCGGGTGCGTCCGGGGCGATCAGCCCGAGCGTGTCCTGCCCGCGGACGGCGGACGGCGCGAGCAGAAGCACGAGCAGCGGCGCGGCCCACAGGCCAGTGCGTCCCGCGCCCGCGAAGGCGCGAGGCGGGGCCCATGGCCGAGACCAGGCCGCGGCCGGCACTCCGGCCTGTCGATGCGAGGACAGGGGATCCGCTCCCTGAAGAGACTTCGCACTGCACGAAGATTGTATTGGATCACGAAGCTCGATCGAGAGAAAGCGGCCGGCCCCGCGGCGCGCCGACCGGTGTCGCGCGCAATCCGGAACCCACCGGCCACCTCCCCACGTTGACTCCGCAGAATGTATGAGTATTTCTTATTTATATGCGTTTTCGCGGGAGCTCATGATGGATCGGCAGGATGTAAATCCGTCCCAACCCGATTTCCGGCACGCGATAAATGAGTTCGCGGTGCGCGTTGTCGCGGCGTATCTCTCGCGCAATGCCGTCGCGCCGACCGGCCTGCCGGAGATCCTGACCGGCGTGCACGCAGCGCTGATGGCACTCGTGCCACCGGCCGATAGCCTGCCGGCGCCTGTGCGGCCGACGCCAGCCGAGATCCGCGACTCGGTCCAGCGGGACGGTCTGATCAGCTTCATCGATGGCCGCTCCTACAAAACACTGAAACGCCACCTCAAAGCCCACGGCCTGACGCCCGAGCGGTACCGCGCGCGCTACGGCCTGCCGAACGATTACCCGATGGCGGCCCCCGGTTACGCCGCGCGGCGCGCGGAGATCGCGCGGGCGATCCAGTTCGGCCACGAGCCGACCCGAACCCACACGTGAGGCCACCTCACGCAACGCGTGCGAATCTCTGAATTGTCCGGTCCCCACCACGGCGATACGCTCGGTCCGGGGGCAGACGACGGGGTTTGGGCGACATGGACGCCGAGACGGACTTGCATGCCGGCCGGTGCCATTGCGGCGCGGTGCGGTTCGACGTGGCGCTCAGCGACGGCTTCCGGTCGATCCGGCGCTGCACCTGCTCGTACTGCCGCATGCGCGGCGCCGTCGTGGCGATGGCGGAGGCGGGCGGGATCCGGATCCGGCAGGGCGCGGAGGTGCTGACGAGCTACCGGTTCCATACCGGCACGGCAGAGCACTTCTTCTGTTCCCGCTGCGGGATCTATACGCACCATCAGCGGCGCTCGGACAGCACGCTCTACGCGGTCAACGTGGCCTGCCTGGAGGGCATCAGCCCGTTCGATTTCCCTGCCGTACCCGTGATGGACGGCGTCAACCACACGAACGACACCGGCCAGCCGACGCGCCGCGCAGGGACGCTGCGCTACGAGCCCGCCGATTGATCCTGCGCCGCGCTCAGCCGATCGCGAGGCCGCAAATGAGCAGGACCGCGATCGCCAGGAGCACGAGGAGCGAGGTGGTGACCGCCAGCGTCACCCGACCGCCGACCTAGGCAGCGGTGCGCCGCTTCATCAACGCCCCCGCGAAGGACGACCTCGTCTTCCTGCGCGGGACTACGGACGCGATCGACCTCGTGGCCGCCTCGTTCGGCGAGGCCAATATCGGGCCGAGCGACGAGATCATCGTCTCGACCACCGAGCACCACGCCAACATCGTCCCCTGGCAGCTGCTGGCGCAGCGGATCGGGGCGACGCTCCGGGTGATTCCGGTCAACGACCGGGGCGAGATCATCGTCGAGCAATACGCAGCCCTGCTCTCGGGCCGGACGAAGATCGGCTCGGTGACGCATGTCGCCAACGCCCTCGGCACCGTGAACCCGATCCGGGAGATCATCGCGTTGGCCCACGCCTACGGCGTGCCGGTGCTGGTCGATGCGGCGCAATCCTCGCCGCACATGCCGCTCGACGTGCAGGCGCTCGATGCCGATTTCCCGGTCTTCTCGGGCCACAAGGTGTTCGGGCCGACGGGGATCGGCGCCCTCGACGGCAAGACCGCCCTGCTCGAAGCGATGCCGCCCTGGCAGGGCGGCGGCCACATGATCGAGGACGTCACCTTCGCCCGGACGGTCTACAAGGGCGCCCCGGATAAGTTCAAGGCCGGCACCCCGGACATCGCGGGTGCGGTCGGCCTTGGCGCGACGCTGGATTACCTGGAGAGCATCGGCCTGCCGGCGATCGCCGCCTACGAGCACGATCTGCTGGACTATGCGCAGAGCGGACTGGCCGAGGTGAAGCGCCTGCGCCTCATCGGCACGGCGCACGAGAAGGCGAGCGTGATGCCCTTCGTAATCGAGGGGCAGGAGAACCACGCGGTGGCCCACCACCTCGACGCGCACGGCATCGCGGTGTGCTCGGGCCATCACTGCGCGCTGCTGGCCCTGCGCCGGTTCGGCGTCGACCAGTCGGTGCGGGCCTCGCTCGCATTCTACAACACCCGCGCGGATGTGGACGTCTTCCTGAAGGCGCCCCACACCCTGCCGCGGCATTAAGCCGAAGCGCGCCGGTCTCGGAGGCCGGCGCGCCAAGCCGCACGCATCGCGTCCGCCTATTGCTCTCCGGGCTTGAACGGCGGTTCCTTGCCGGGCGGCACGCCCTCCTCGGCCATGCTCAGCAGCATGGCGACCGTCACGTAGGTGCCGGTCAGCGCAGTCAGGTCGACCACGCCCTGCTCGCCCAGCACCGCCTTCGCCCGCGCGAAGGTCCCGTCCGAGACCGCGTGCTGCGTGGAGAGTTCCATGCAGAAATCGTACACGGCGGCTTCGTCCGGTTTCATGCCCTCCGGTCGCTTGTTCGCCTTGAGGTCGGCCGCAACCTGCTCGGAGAGGCCGGCCCTGATGGCGAGCGGATAGTGGGCGAACCACTCCACCTGCGAGCGCCAGAGCCGCCCCTGGATCAGGATGGCGAACTCGTTCAGCCGCGTCGGCACGGAGGTGTGCCAGCGTAGATAGTCGAGCAGGTCATACATCCGCTGCGCCATCTCGGGGCTGCGGATCATCGGGTTGTAGGGGCCGGCCAGCCCGACGCTCGAGACCTTAAGGATCTTCTCGCCAACCGGGAGTTGCGCAGGTGTGAGCTGCTCCAGGGTCAGTTGCGGAAAGCGCGGCGCGTGCGCGACCG
>NZ_JALNUM010000179.1:0-8295 GCF_026540795.1 Methylobacterium sp. GC_Met_2 | reverse complement strand
CGCATCGCGCCGAGCGCGCCTTCGTCCGATTCGGAGGATCGGGGGCTGCTGCCGTAGCGTCCGAAGCCGAACCGGGGTTCGATCAGGTCGAGCACGGCGTCGAGCGCCGCATTGTTCAGGGGAACTTCCTCCTGGGCCGGCACGCCCTGGATCGCCAGCGCCTGGCGTTCGAACGCCGCATCGCTGCTGACCTCCCGCCCGAACCACGTCGGCGTCTGGAAGCCCGCCGCGTCGCCGTCGTTGTCGAAGGTGACGCTGACCAGATCGAGGCTGCCGGGGGTGACGTAGCGGTCGATGGCGATCTCGCGCCCGCCGATCGTCAGCGTGGTGCGGTCGTAGGCGGCCTTGCCGGGGCACACGTCGAGCAGGGCATCGCCATGGGCGCGCGGCACGTCGGTGCGCTCCTCGACCGGGACGCCGTCGGGCCCCTTGTTCAGGAGCACCAGCTGGCACTGCTGCCCGTCGACCCGCACGAAGGAGGACCGGCCTCCCTGCGCCGCGAAGTGCCCCTCGGTGATGCGGGCGCCACCGCGCTCCTTGCGGATCAGACGGACCAGCGATGGAGCGACCAGAAATCGGCGAACGGTGCTCATGAACTCAATACCCCTCCGCGTGGTCGGCGGCGCGCCGATCCGGCGGACACCCTTCGGATCGCCGGCCCGGACACGCGGAAGCAAATGGAACGGCGGCGTGCGGCGTTTAAGCTGTGCTGCAACGCCGTATTCACCCGTACCCGATCGCTTCCGTCGCCAAACTCCGGGCGGCGACAACATGAGAGAATAAATCGCTAAGCAAAAACGTGCCGAAATCAAGACCGATCCGTGGACAAGACTCGGTCGCCGACCGTCCTGTCCCCGCTATCCCGATTTTACGCCCAGCTTTCGCAACCCAGGTTAAAGGAAGCTCGGAGCCTCAGTCCGCCGGCTCGAAGTTCATGGCGGCGCCGTTCATGCAGTAGCGCAGGCCGGTGGGGGCGGGGCCGTCGTCGAAGACGTGGCCGAGATGGCCCTCGCAGCGGGCGCAATGCACCTCGGTGCGGACCATCCAATGGCTGCGATCCACCGTGGTCTCCACGGCTCCGTCGATCGGCTCGAAGAAGCTCGGCCAGCCGGTGCCGGACTCGAACTTGGTGCCCTGCTCGAACAGCGGCTGGCCGCAGCCGGCGCAGGTGAAGGTGCCGGGGCGCTTCTCGGCGAGCAGGCAACTCGTGCCGGCCCGCTCCGTGCCGTGCTCGCGCAGAACCCGGTACTGCTCGGGCGTGAGGGACTCGCGCCACTCGGTGTCGCTGCGGGTGTCCGGGCTGGTGGTCGACGTGTCCGCCATGGTGATCTCCCTTGTCGCACCGTCATATAGGTGCAAACGGGGGTATTCGGCAGTCCCGCCCCGTACAGTCAGGCCGCCGCACCCACGGTGTCGGCCATCCGGGCCCGCCGCTGGCCGATCGGGAGCGGCGCCCCCGTGGTGGTATCGCGCCCGGTCTGATGCTCCAGCTCGGCATTGATCTCGCCGCCGAGCAGCACGATCGTCGAGGAGATCCAGATCCAGGTCATGAAGCCGATCACCGCACCGAGCGAGCCGTAGGTCTCGTTGTAGGTCCCGAAATTGGCGACGTACCAGGAGAACATCAGCGAGGCGACGAGCCAGAGCAGGCCCGCCACGACGCTTCCTACGCCGACCCAGCGCCAGCGGGCGTGCTCCCGGCTCGGGCCGAAGCGGTAGAGCACGGAGAGGCCACCCAGCAGCACGATCAGGATCGCCGGCCAGCGCAGGGCCGCGAGCAGCCACGCCGTCGAGCCGAGGCCCAAAAAGTTCAGCGCCACCGGCACAACCACGATCACGTTGAGCGCGATGATGATGAACAGGAGGGCCCCGATCGTGAAGGTCAGCGAGCGGAGGTTCAGCCAGAAGAAGTTCCGCTTCTCCTCCTCCTCGTAGACGACGTTCAGCGCGTCGAACATCGCCTTCATGGCGGCGTTGGCGCTCCAGAGCGACAGCAGCAGGCTGGAGAAGAACGTGATGCTGAGCGAGCCGCTGCCCTTGGCGGCGATGCGCTTGACCTGATCGCCGATCAGCTCGACGGCCCCCGAGGGCAGCATCGCGTGGAGCTGGGCGAGGTGGTCGTTGATGACGTTGACGTCGGCGAACAGCCCGTAGCAGGTGACCAGCGCGGCGATCGCCGGGAACAGCGACAGCAAGGTGTAGAAGGTGACGCCCGCAGCGACCGCCAGGACCCGGTCCTTGTTGAATTCCAGGTAGACCCGGACCGCGATGTCCTTCCAACCGGCCCGCGTCATCTCGGCGGGAGTCTCGGCGGTGCGGCCGCGCTCGGGCTGGGTCGCCACGGTGAGCTGCGCGGCGCGGCCCGAGATCGAGCGCGCGCCGGGGGCCACGTTCCTGCGGGGATCCTTGTCCCCGGGCACCGCGCGGGCGGGCTCGGGATCGGCCGGCGGTTCAGCGGTTGCACGGGGCACCGGCTCACCCCGCCGGGCCGCCGCCAGGGTCACCAGCGCCGATCCGAGCATCAGGATCCACAGGATCGAGCCGGTCTCAGAGGGTCCGGTCGAGCGTGAGGGCGGCGGGGTCATGGGTCGGAACGGGCCGTGCGCGCGGAACTGCCGCGCTCACGGGGCCAAACGTCGGCGCGCCGCCGCCGTTCCGCCGATCTTCGCCCTTCCGGCGGGGACGCGAGCGCTTTCCGCGCGTTGTGCGTCTTATGGTCGATCAGCCCCGCCTCGGTTTCTGCTGCAAGTTCATTCTGGACGAGCCGCCCGGCACGCACGCCACCCTCAAGGCGGAGCGGGAGGCCACGCTCCACATGAACCTGACCAGCGTGACGATGGCCCATCTCGCCAAGCTGGAGCCTGCGGCGCGGCGGTCGAAGCTCTCCGGCTTGGTCGCCCACAACCTCGACGCGCTGGCCCGTCAGATCGCCTGGGTCGGCGCCCGGCCGCCGTTGGAGCGCCTGCTGCGCATGGCGAGCAACGTCCTGCCGGGCTACACCCACCCGATCGCGCAGCCGATCTACGCCGAGCCCGAGATGGTGACGCTGGTGGATCGCGGGCTTGCCGAAGCCGGGGCGCTGGCGCGCCGGCTCGGGGTGCGGTTGAGCTTCCACCCGGGCCCGTTCTGCCTGCTGGCGAGCCGGAACCCGGCGGCCATCGCCAACGGCCTGTCGGAACTCGATTATCACGCCGAGATCTTCGACCGGATGGGCTACGGCGGCGGCTGGCATCCGCACGGCGCCCACATCAACATCCATGTCGGGGCCGGCGACCCCGGCGTCGCGGGGTTCCGAGAGACGCTGCCCAAGGCGAGCCAGGTTGCGCGCGACCTCATCACCGTGGAGAACGACGAGAACGTGTTCGGCCTCGAGGCCGTGCTTCAGCTCGCCGACATCGCGCCGGTGGTGCTCGATCTCCACCACCATTGGGTCCAGAGCGGCGGTGAATATCTCGAACCCGACGATCCGCGTATCGCCCGGGTGAAAGAGTCCTGGCGCGGGGTCCGGCCGATCGCCCATATCAGCGTATCGCGCGAGGCCGTGATCGCGGATTCGGATCCGGAGGCCCTCCCCGACTTCCCGGCCCTGCGCGAAGCCGGCCACGCGGTCCGGGACCTCGCCGCCCATTCCGATCTGATGTGGAACCGGGCGGTGAACGACCTCGTGGCCCGCCACCTGGTCTGGGCGGATTTCGAGATCGAGGCCAAGGCGAAGAACCGCGCCTCGATGCAGATCGCCGCCCACATCGCTGCGCTGGAGCAGTCCGGATCGATGGCCGCCGAATGACGACCGGTCTCGACGCCTCCGTCGGACCGCTTTAGGCAATCCGGCATGAAGACCGCCGATTGCGACATCCTCATCGTCCCGGGCCTGGGGGGCTCCGAGGAGGACCACTGGCAGGCCCGCTGGGCTAGCCGGCTCACCACGGCGCGCGTGGTCGCGCAAGACGACTGGCACGCGCCGACGCCAGACGCGTGGTGCGGGCGGATCGCCGAGGCGGTCGCGGCCGCGACCCGGCCGGTGATCCTGATCGCCCACAGCCTCGGGGTGGTGGCGAGCGTCGAGGCGGTGCCGCTGTTCCCCGCGGGCGTGGTGCGCGGCGCCCTGCTGGTCTCCGTCCCCGACGTGGAGGAGGCGCCGGACCTGCCCGCTGCGGCGCGCGCCTTTGCGCCGGTGCCCCGGGACCCCCTGCCCTTCCCCTCCCTGCTGGTTGCCAGCCGGACGGACCCCTATTGCCGCTACGACCGGGCCGACGATTTTGCCCATGCCTGGGGTGCGCTGACGGTCGATGCGGGCGAATCCGGCCACATCAACGTCGCGAGCGGACACGGGCCGTGGCCCGAGGGGTTGATGCGGCTCGCGGGGTTCTTGAAGGGGTTGTAAGCGGATTTGTGCTCGGAGATGCGGTTTTTCCGATGCGCGCTTACTCTCGAGCCATTGCTTTATCGGATTTCGATCCTTCTGCATTCGTGCAGCGCGATCCCGACCGCCGAACGGCGTTTCTCAAGCTTGAGCCCGCGCGGCGCAGGCAGCCCGCCGATCTGCTTAACGATGCGGTGGATGCGTTCCTTGAGTTGGACTTCCGGCAGTGGGCGGGAATCGAAGCTGGTTTGCTGGAAGCTGAAGCTGGCGCTATCTCCAGCGCGGACGAGGCGGCCGCCGCTTTTCGCCCTCGATGGAGCTCAACTTCACGCGCCGCTCATTACAGCATCTGGAAGCGGTGTACGCCTATATCGATCAGTATGACCCGCGTGCTGGCAACCGCGTCATTGCCCGCTTCGGTGAAGCGATCGAAGTCATGACGGTGCGTCCGCAACGGGGTCGTCCGGAGCGAATCCTCGGTACCCGGGAACGCGTCGTCCCGCGCACGCCCTGCATCGTTGCCTATCGTGTCGTCGGTGCCTCAATCGGAATTCTGGCCGTGCTGCACGGCGAACGCCTCTGGCCTAGATCCAGCGGTAGACGCGAGCCGCGTTAACGCGCCATTTACCACCGCCCCCTTCAGTGGGGGCCGCGGGCGGTGCTTCGGCCCGAGGCCGCCCCGGGAGAGAATCGTGACGCGCAAAGAGCTTCTGGAACGACTCGAGGTGGTCCAGACCGCCCTCGGGCAGCGGGCCCAGGCCAACTTCAACAGCTCCCTGTTCAACGACGTGGCGCTGCTCAAGCGCATCGAAGCCTTCGAGGCGAAGGTCGGTGAGGCCGAAAAGCCGAAAGTTGCCGACTACACCGGCAACATGTTCACCCGCATCGCCAACCGCCGCGCCGCGGGCGCCAAGTAGCCCGCCCCGGAACGTTATTTCGGTTCCGCTTGGACCGCGCGCAGCAGCTCCCCGGCGACGTCGGCGAGCCGCGGCGGCGCTTCCCGCACGAAGGGGAGCGGCCGGCAGACATTGAGGGCGGCGAGCCCGAAGCGGGCGGTCATCAGCCCGTTGAGCACCCCCTCCCCCAGCTTGGCGGAGATGCGGGCCGCGATCCCGAGACCCAGCACCTGCTGCATCACGCTCTCGCCGACCGCCATCCCACCGGTGACGGTGAGGTGCGCAAGCGCGGCACGCCCCAGCCGCAGGAAGCCGAGGAAACCCGGTCGCCCGCCGTAGATCGATGCGATTCGGCGCAGCAGCCGCACGGCAGCGAAGACGACGAAGGCCACGTCCACGATCGCCCGGGGACTCAAAGCCGTCACCGCCGAGACCTGCTTGGCCGAAGCCGCGATGGCGTTGCAGGCCTGCCGGTCGAGGCCCGACAGCAATTCGTGCTCGGCGAGGCCGATCCGGTCGTCCACGTCGAGGATCGCGTCTGCGGCGGCGTCGATCCGGGCGCGGGCCGCCGAGAGGGGGGCGCGGTCGGCGTAGAAGGCCGAGAGTGCCTGCACCACCGCCTGCGCTCTAGTGTGGTCGCGGGTGCTCACGGCATCAAGGGCGGATTGGCGCAGGCGCTCGATCTTCCGCTCGCGCCGCAGGCCGGCGAGTTCCCGCACGACGATGGCGAGCAGCGCCAGCCCGGCGAGGCCCAGCAGCGCGAGCGCCACCCAGCCGAGCCACGGCGCGGCCTGGAACAGGTCGGAGATCATCCGCTCGACCGAGAGCCCGACCCCGAGGGAGACGAGGCCGCCGACCGCCGACAGGAACAGTGCCCCCCAGGGCGAGCGCCGCTTGGGCGCCACCGGCACCGCGACGCCGTCGGCGGCATCGACGATCTCGAAGGGCTCTTCGACGATCCGCGTCTGCGGCCCCGCCGAGAGGGGCGTGGTGGTCACGCTCGCGTTCGACGGCGGCTCCGGCGTTATCCGGAAGGCGCGGGGTTTCTGGCCCGAGGTCATGGCTGAGAGCTCCGCAGACACACAGACATCGTCACGCCAGCTTGTCCCCGATCAGGAACTGCATCGCCCGGTCCAGCCGGATCTGCGGCAGGTGTCCCGGCCGGCCGAGACCGTCGGGGCGGACCAGCGGTGGCCGGAAGCGCGGAAACCGCAGGGAGCCCGGCTCCACCGCCCCCTCCAGCACGGCCTCGGCCCGGGCGGGCAATTCACCCGGGAAAATCGCGGCCTCGCTGTTGCCGTCGAACACCTCGTCGCCCACCACCTCGCCGGCCTCCGGGGTGCCGGCGACCGCCCGCAGGGTCTCGGCGCCATCGTGGACGGTGGTTTCGCGGGTGGCCCGCACGGAGGCCAGCGCCACCGTGCCGACCCGGGCGCCCGCGGCTTCCGTCCGCCGCATGGCCCGCGACACGAGGAGCCGCAGCAGGGCATCGAGCCGGTCGTGGCTCGTCTGGTGGAGATGGTCGGCCTTGGTGGCGGCGAACAGGACCCGGTCGGCCCGCGGCGCGAACAGGCGCGACAGCACCGTGTTGCGGCCGATGTTGAGGCTGAGCAGCACCGCATCCAGCGCCTCTTCCAGCTCCGCCAGGGCGGTTGGCCCGGCATCGACCGCCGAGAGCACGTCCACCAGCACGATCTGCCGATCGACCCGCTGGAAGTGATCGCGGAAGAACGGCGTTACGACCTTGCTCTTGTAGGCCTCGAAACGCCGCTCCATCAGCCCGGCGAGGCTGTCGGGGGCGATCGTCTCGCTTAGGCGGTCGAGCGGCGCGAAGGTCAGCGCGGGGGAGCCCGCGAGATCGCCGGGCATCAGGAAGCGTCCCGGAGGCGTGGTCGCTACCGATTCCGGTCCGGCGCGCAGACCTTCGAGGTAGATCTTGAACGCATCGCTCGCCCGCTCGGCCGCGATCTCGTCGAGGGGGCCGTTCGGGTCGAACCCGTTGAGTGCGTCGAGCCAGGGGGCCGCCACCGCCGCGCGGCCCGGCCGCCGGGTGCCGTTGATCGTCGCCCGCGACCACGCCGTGTAGCTCGTCTCGATCAGCGCAAGGTCGAGGAGCCATTCGCCGGGATAATCGACCACGTCGAGCATCAGGGTCGCCGGTCCGGTGCGCCAGCCGGCGGCGCGCTCGTAGGCGATCTCCAGGCGGAACTGGCTGATCCGGTCGGTCGAGCGCGGCCAGCGCCGCGCCTCGGTCAATGTCCCGAAATGCTCCTCGAAGGGAAAGCGCGGCACGTCGTCGTCGGGCTGCGGCACCAGCTTGGCGCGGCGCAGGCGGCCCTCCTGCGCTGGCGCAAAGGCCGGCAGGGCGTGGGTCTCCACGAGATGGTGGATCAGTGCCGTGGTGAACACGGTCTTGCCCGAGCGCGCGAGCCCGGTGACCCCAAGCCGAAGGGTCGGCTGGATCAACAGGTCGTGCGAGGCCTCGGCGAAGGCTTTGACGGCCGAGCCAGCGCGCGCGGCAAGGTCGGTCAGGGGCACGGGCTGGCTCGTCGTGAGGGGAACGGACGGGGTGGAGGTCGCGCCGCAGAGGTGGCGCGGCGCGGGCCGAACCGCAAGGCTTGTCGTTACGGCGGGGTGCCCCCAGCGGCCGGTGCGAGCGGGCGCAGCCGGGCGATCGCCCCGGCGACGAGGTCGGGACCGGCCCGGAGGGTGCCGAGTTCCACCGCCGACATCGCCAGCATCACCGGCGCGAGGTTGGCGCGCGGGGTTCCGTCCGGCTCGAACAGGTTGAGATCGTCGCCGGGCTTCAGGCCGACGCTTCCGCTGATCCGGGCGGCGTAGGCCTGGATCCGGGTCTCGTCGCCCGTGCAGAGCGGGGCCGGCAGGCGCAGGTCGAGGACCGGCAGGCCAGCCGCAATGGCAGGCAGGAGCGCGGATTCGGCCACCATCCGGTCAGGGTTCGGGACCCGGCCGTCCGCCTTCCGATCGAGGAGCGCCGATGGATCGGCGACGCTCCGGGTGGCGCGCGCGGACGGG
>NZ_JALNUM010000178.1:0-8337 GCF_026540795.1 Methylobacterium sp. GC_Met_2 | reverse complement strand
TGCAACGCGATCGGGCACGGCTCTAGGGTCGGCGCGGATCGATCTGGTGGGACAGGGTCATATTCACACCCTGGTTGATGAGCTGCATCTGACCAAACAGCATCAGCAGAGCGAATACGCCCCAAAGGGCTACGAATTTCAGTGGAGGCCCATCATCGACCATACCCGTCGCTCCTCTGTGGTGAGTCGGGAAATGGTACGGGTGCAAACGCGACCAAACTTCATCCGAACGAGGTATATGCGTTTGTAAGATTTATCCGCGTGGCTGATGTGCTGAATATATAAGAGCGAAAATTCAGAAGTTCAGAGCTATATCAATTGATCGTGAGCGCGACCCAGCCTCTCATTGGCCAAAGATTCCGTGCACTGCTCGCAAAACAGGTGCGAGCCAGTCTGGGTCTGATCGGTGGCGGAAACCACTGACATGCTCTGATTGAGCGGGGTTCACGGTTCGAATGGCGGAGGGAGCGGGATTCGAACCCGCGATACCGTTTCCGGTATACACACTTTCCAGGCGTGCGCCTTCAACCACTCGGCCACCCCTCCGGCCGCGGACCGGGCGCCCGGGCGCGCAAGCGGGCTCCGGGCGCAGCCAGGGCCGCGCGGTGCCGTGCTGTTAGCCGGGTGCGCCGCCGGGCGCAAGGCGCAAGAGCGTTATCCCGAAAGGTGGGTCCCGGCTTTCGAAAGACGATGAGGCGAGACCAGGAATCTGGAGCCTCGCCTCGGGTCCGGTTACCGGGGCGAGGCTCAAGCGCCGGGCGGCCCAAACACCGCCCGGCCCGAGCCGTTCAGTCCTCCGCGTCGAGATGGAAGCGGACAGTCTCGACGTTCGCCCGCTCGAAGGCCTGCATCACGTGCTGGTACGACCGCTCCATGGCGTTGTCGCCGTCGCCGGGGCTGTCCTCGGGCTTCAGCACGAACATCAGGAGCGAGCGCCCGGTCACTTCGTAGCCGCCGCCGAACGGGAAGCTCTCGACGTCCTGGCTATCCGGCAGGTTGGTGTCGAGCAGCCGCGTCCAGGCCACGCCGCCGACCGACTCGGGCAGCGCGAACGTCACGAGGTCGTGGTGGGCGTTGAACATGATCAGCAAGGTCGCGTCGCCGCCGCGGCGGTGAAGCCCCGTCGCCTGGGCGCGGCCGTCGAGCTGGACCGCGAAGGCGCGGGCGCCGCCGTCGGACCAGTTCTCGGGCGTCATCTCGCTCCCGTCCGGGCGCAGCCACGCCACGTCCTTGACGCCGAACTCCTCGTCGTACTGGCCGGTGAGGAACCGCCCGCGGTTCAGGATCGGCAGGGCGTTGCGCAGGATGATCAGGCGCTGCGTGAACTCCGCAAGGTCCCGCTCCTCCTCTTGAATGGCGTCCCAGTCCAGCCAGGAGACTTCGTTGTCCTGGCAATAGGCGTTGTTGTTGCCGTTCTGGGTCCGGGCGAACTCGTCGCCCGCAAGCAGCATCGGCGTGCCTCGGGACAGGAACAGCGTCGCCAGCATATTGCGCATCTGGCGCAGGCGCACCGCCCGGATCTCTGGGTCGTCGGTCGGGCCCTCGACCCCGTAATTGTACGAGAGGTTGTGCGAGTGGCCGTCGCGGTTGCCCTCGCCGTTCGCCTCGTTGTGTTTGTCGTTGTACGAGACCGTATCGTGCAGGGTGAAGCCGTCATGGGCGGTGAGGAAGTTCACCGAGGCCCAGGGCTTGCGCCCGCGCTTGTTGAACTTGTCGGCCGAGCCGGCGATGCGCGCCGCCATGTCGGGCAAGAGGCCGGCATCACCCTTCCAGTAGGCGCGGACATCGTCCCGGAACCGGTCGTTCCACTCGGCCCAGCCGGGTGGGAAGCCGCCGACCTGATAGCCGCCGGGGCCGCAATCCCACGGCTCGGCGATGAGCTTGACGTTGTTGAGCACCGGATCCTGCCGGCAGGTGTCGAGGAAGCCGCCGCCCTCGTCGAACCCGTAGGGCTCACGGCCCAGGATCGTGGCAAGGTCGAAGCGGAACCCGTCGACCTGCATCTCCTGCGCCCAGTAGCGCAGGGAATCGGTCACGAGCTGCAGCACCCGCGGATGCGACAGGTTGAAGGTGTTCCCGGTACCGGTATCGTTGATGTAGTAGCGCGGCTGGTCGGGCAGCAGACGGTAGTAGGAGGCGTTGTCGACGCCCTTGAACGACAGGGTCGGGCCCTTCTCGTTGCCCTCTGCGGTGTGGTTGTAGACCACGTCGAGGATCACCTCGAGGCCGGCGCCGTGGAAGCGCGAGACCATTTCCTTGAACTCGGAGAAGGCGAAGTCCGGCACCGCCGCATAGCGCCGCGCCGGGGTGAAGAACGAGATCGTGTTGTAGCCCCAGTAATTCACCAGGTCCTTCTGCTCGAGGTAGTCGTCCTGAACGAAGGCGTGGACCGGCAGCAGCTCCACCGAGGTGACGCCGAGGCTCTTGATGTAGTCGAGCACGTCGCGCGTGCCGAGGCCGGCATAGGTGCCACGCAGCTTCTCGGGCACCCGCGGGTCGAGCTTGGTCATGCCCTTGACGTGGGTCTCGTAGAAGATGGTCTTCTCCCACGGGACATGCGGCTTCTGGTGCCGCCCCCAAGTGAAGGCCGGGTCGATGACGCGGGAGCGGCGGGTGTAGGGGGCGCTGTCGCGCTCGTCGAAGGTCAGGTCGTCGCCCGTCTCCATCTGGTAACCGAACAGGGCGGGGTTCCAGGTGATCGAGCCGACGAGACCCTTGGCGTAGGGGTCGATCAGCAGCTTGTTGTGGTTGAACCGGTGGCCGGCCTTTGGCTCGTAGGGGCCGTGGACCCGGTAGCCGTAGATCGTGCCGGGACGGGCATCCGGCAGGTAGCCGTGCCAGATTTCGTCGGTGTACTCGGGCAGTTCGATCCGCTCGATCTCCCGCTCGCCCTGATCGTCGAACAGGCAGAGTTCGACCTTGGTGGCGTGGGCCGAGAACAGCGCGAAATTGACCCCGAGCCCGTCCCAGGTGGCGCCAAGCGGATAGGGTTGGCCCTCTTGGATGCGCGAGCGGGACTGCGACGAGGGACGTCGGGAATCAGACATGGACACTCCGGGATTCCACCCGCGCAGCCGGCGCCGCGGGGGGGATATACCGGGTGAACGTGCCGGCCACGGCGAAGCTCCCCAGGGCTGGTAAAATTTGCTCAGGTGGCGGAAGGGGGGGCTGTTCGGTCTGTTGCCTCCGCTTGCTGGGGCCTGACATCGGGTCTGGCGATTATCCGCGCATCCGCTCGAAAAGTTGCCGTGCCGACAACCGGACGCACAATCTTCACGCTCCGGGTCGTGCCACTGGCGTGGGGCGACTGGTCTTACCCGAACACACCGCCTCAGTTCGACGCCGCGGCCGTAAAGCTCCGGTCGACGGCATGGCCGACATCGAGCCGCTTCGACAGGAGGCCGTAGCGCGTCGCCCGGTCCGAGGCCTCCTGAATCTCCTTGACGATGGCCGCGTCGATCACGATCGGGCTCGTCCGCTGCGCCGTGTAGGCCGAGAGCAGGACGTCCTCGGGCAGCTTGGTCAGGGTGGACGTGGTCCGGGCGTATGCGGCGAGGTGGTCCAGCGACCAGAGCCGCGCCTTGTTCAGGCGGTTCAGCAGATCCTGCACCGCGGCCCGCTTGGTGGCGATGGCGCTGTCCGAGGCGACGATGAAGGTGATGGTCGGGGTCAGGCCCGCGCCGTCGGCGATCGGGCGTGCCTTGTCCTTGAGGATCGCGAACGAGACGTAGGGCTCCCACACCGCCCAGGCATCGACCGAGCCGGCCATCAGCGCCACCTTGGCGTCGACAGGATTGAGCGGTGCGAAGGTCGCCGCCTCCGGCTTGATACCGGCCTTCTCCAGCGTCGCGCGGATCAGGAACTGGCCCCAGCCGCCGCGCGTGCCGGCGATCCGCTTGCCCGTGAGATCGGCGGCCGAGCGGATCGGCGAATCCTCACGGACCAGGATCGCCTGTGACCGCGCGTCCGACCGGGTGCCGCCGATCGCCTTGATCGGCGCGCCGGCTGCATGGACCGTGAGGAACGAGAGATCGCCGGTATAGCCGACATCGAGGGCGCCGGCGTTCAGCGCCTCCAGGATCGGCGCCGCGGCGGGAAATTCCGACCACACGATCCGGTAGGGCAGATCCTGCGCGAGGCCGGCGATCTCGAGCAGAGCGCGGTTCCCGCCCTTCTGATCGCCGACGCGCAGGACCACAGCATCGGCCGCGAACGCGGCGGCCGCCGACACCAGCGTCAAGCCGGCGGCGAGCATGAAGGCCGCCATGACGCTGACGGGACGGGCGTGAGATCGGATGCGCATGAGGCCGGCCGCGGTGTTGCGCCCGCAACGCGCGGGCTTTTCGGGGGATGGCCGATCCTATGCTTGCCCCGGAGAGGGTCAATAAAATGGATCTCTGTATTGCTGCTAGGACGGGCAAGAATATCCTGCCGGGGCGGGGCCCACGAGAAGACGAAGGGTCCCGCGGTCGAGACGAGGCCAAGTCGGCGCGTCAGGTCCGTGGCGAAAAGGCCGTCGCCAGATAGGCCCGCACGAATCCCGGCATCCGGGCCGGGTCGATCTCCGCCGCGCTGCGCACGCTGTGCAGCGCGGCGAGCTCCGGCTCGGCCTCGCTCCGGAGATGGTCCGCGATGCGCGCCGCGATTGTTGCGGCCGGCTCCGTGAAGCGGACGGGGCGCAGGAAAGCCAGCTGGTTCTCGCCCTCGAGCATGATCCAGGCCGTATCGGCGTTCTCCGGCAGCGCGAGACCGGTCTCCTCGGCGAGTTCCCGGGCGGCGCTGCCGGCGAGGTCGACGCTGTCGCCGCGCACGTCGTCCGGGTCCGGGGTGCCGCAGGGGAAGTAGAGCTGGCCGGCATTGGCCGTGTGGGCGCCCATCTCGCCGAGCAGCACCGCGCCGTCCGCCGTCCAGGGGACGATCGCCGCGAAGGCGTTGCGGATCCGGGGATCGGCGTGCCGGATGTGCCGGTAGTAGGTGAAGCTGGAATAGCGCGTCGCGAACAGGTCGAGCCGGGCGACGTCGTCCGCGACGGCGTGGGCGCAGCACAGCAGGACGGTCCCGTCGAACATCCCAGGGCTGCGGGCGATCCGGTCCTGCCAATGTGCCGCGATGGCCTCGGCGTGCGTCCGCGGAAACGCCCAGTCGTGATCCACGAGCCGCGCCGTCACGTCGGCGAGGCACGTGCTGCGAAAGCCCTCAGACATGCAGGGTGCCGTCCGAGACGATCACGGCCGCACCGCCGATCTCCACACCCTGCAGGGCGCCGGCCGCGATGGTGAGCTGGAGCGCGATCGCGCTCGGCCGGCCCATGGCCTGGCCCTGGCGGATCGCCACGTCGTGGGTGCCGTCGCCCAGCGCCTCGTACTGCATCAGCACCCCCGCGAAGGCGGAAGCCGCCGCACCGGTCGCGGGATCTTCTGGGACGCCCAGATCCGGCGCGAACATCCGCACGCGCCAGCTCTGGCCCGTCCCCTCGGGATCGGGCGTGTAGAGGTACAGCCCGTCCCCCGGCTCCGGCGCCTGGGCCGGCCGGGCGGCGTCGAGGGCCGCCACGGAGGCGATGGGCACGCAGGTGAAGCGGGGACCGACTCCGTGGCGGCTCGGAGCGTGCCGGCCGGTGCCGATATCCCCGGGCTCCAGGCCGACGAGCGGCGCCAGGACCGCCGGATCGGGCCCGGGGCCGAGGTATTCCGGCAGGACCGGCAGCCGGAACCGCGCCCGGCCGCCGCTGCCGTCCTCCAGGGTCTCGACCACGCAAGGCACGATGCCGATCTCCTCCTCCAGGCCGAAGGCGCGGGCATCGCCCTGAGCGGGGTCCTGAAGCGCCAGCAGCAAAGCGGTGCCCACCGTCGGATGACCCGCGAAGGGCAGCTCCCGGCCCGGCGTGAAGATGCGCAGGCGCGCCCGGTGGCGGGCATCCGTGGGTGGCAGCACGAACACCGTCTCGGACAGGTTGAACTCGCGGGCGATGGCCTGCATCGCGGTCGTGTCGAGGCCCTCCGCATCGAGCACCACGGCGAGCGGATTGCCCGCGAGCCGGTGCTCGGTGAACACGTCGAGGGTGACGAAGCGGCGTGCCATCGGGGAGGACCTTCCTGCTCACGCGAGCCCGGCGGCAAGAGAGCCGCGACTCGGTGGCGAACCACAAGATTGGTACACGGTGCTGCGTGTCCGATCGACCCGCCCGGAGGACAGGGCGGCGTGCGGATCGGCTCTGCCACGGGGGGGATCCATGGCCGACAAGCAGCACCGCTACGCCGTCACGGTAACCTGGACGGGCAATACCGGCACCGGGACCAGCAGCTATCGCGGCTACGACCGCGCCCACACCCTGTCGGTGCCGGGCAAGCCAACGATCGCAGGCTCGTCCGACCCGTCGTTCCGGGGCGATTCTGCGTGCTGGAACCCCGAGGAACTGCTGGTCGCGTCACTCTCCGCCTGCCACAAGCTCTGGTATCTCGGCCTGTGCGCGCAGGCCGGTATCGTGGTCACGGCCTACGAAGACGCCGCCGAGGGCTCCATGACCGAGGAGGCAGGCGGCGCGGGTCAGTTCACCGCGGTCACCCTGCGCCCCCGGGTGACGATCGCGGCCGGGTCGGACGCGGCACGGGCCCTGACGCTTCACCGCGAGGCCCACGCCTTCTGCTTCATCGCGCAGTCGGTGAATTTTTCGGTGATCGCCGAGCCGACGATCCTTCGCGCGGAGACCGGGGCGGCTTGAGCGTTTAGACGGCCTCGACCGGAAACCGCTCGCTCGGGGTCACGTATTCCTCCTGCGCCGCCACGGTCAGGATCTCGCGGGATCCCGCCTCGGCGGTGCGCTTCAGGAGTCCGTAGACCGAGGCCGCCGCCGCCCCCAGGGCCGCCGCGGCCGAGCCGGTGCGGGCGTAGTGCACGAGGAACAGCGCCGCGATGCAGTCGCCCGCCCCGTTCACCGCGATGGCGAGCCGCGGGGTGCGGACCCGGAACAGCTGCCCCTCCGCTCCGGCGAGCATGTCGATGCTGTCAGCCGGCGTGTCGGCGCAGAGCGCCGAGGTGACCAGCACGACCCGGGGGCCGCGCCCCCGCAGCGCCGCGACCGCCGCCCCGGCTTCCGCGAGGGTGCTGCTCGACAGGCCGGTGAGAAGGCCCAGCTCGAATTGGTTGGGGGTGAGGATGTCGGCCTGCGGCACCGCCTGCTCGCGCAGGAACGCCTCGATCCCCGGCCGCACGTAGACGCCCTCTTCGACGTCGCCGATCACTGGATCGCAGCAGTAGAGGGCCCGGGGGTTGGCGGCCCGCACGGTGGCTACCGCCTCCAGGATCGCGGCGCCGATCTCGGCCGAGCCCATGTAGCCCGACAGCACCGCGTCGCAGGTGGGAAACACCCCACGCTCGCCGATGCCCTGCACCACCGCGCGGATCATCGCGGCGTCGAAGACCGGCCCGCGCCACGCGCCGTAGCCGGTGTGGTTGGAGAACTGCACCGTGTGGACCGGCCAGACCTCGACCCCGAGCCGCTGCATCGGGAACACCGCCGAGGCGTTGCCGACATGGCCGTAGGCGACGTGGGACTGGATCGACAGGACGTTCAACGCGGGTGATTCCGGTTCGGCTGCGCCGGACCGATGCTGTCGGCGATCCGGGGCGCGGGCGCAAGCGGCCGGTCAGGCGGGCTCGCCGAGCAGATCCTGCACCACTCGGGGATTGCGATCGAGGAGGGCAAGCAGCACCCGGGCCGGGCCCTCGGGCCGTCTGCGGCCCTGCTCCCAGTTGCGCAGGGTTGAAACCGCGATCCCGATGCTTTGGGCGAAGCGGGCCTGCGAGGCCCCGGTGCGTCGCCGGATCGCCGCCACGTCGAGATCGGTCGCGACCCGCGGTGCGTGCACCACGAGGCCGGGGACCTCCTCGCCGCGCGCGTGAGCCGCCGCCTGCTTCAGGCTCATGACCAATTCGCTGAACTGAGTCTCGTCCATCATGCCTCTCCTCAGAACAGGTCCTCGATCAGCCGCTTCAGCACGCGCATCTGCTCCGTCGACGGGTTGGCTTGATCGCCCTTCGCATAGGCCATCAGCAGGTAGACGGCTCGGTCGGTGACGTAGAACGTCAGCACGCGTCCGCCGCCACGCTTACCTCGGCCCGATAGGGGCACCCGAACCTTGCGCATGCCGCCACTGCCGGGGATGACATCGCCCGCCTGCGGATCCAAGGCGAGGTGGTCGACCACCGCATGACGTTCCGTTTCGCTCATCACGCGTTCGGCCGAGCGCAGATAAAGTTCAGTCTCGACGACGGTGTGGAGCGGTTTCTCCATGCATCGACTATACGCCAATGGCGTATCCAGGTCTACGGCAATCG
>NZ_JALNUM010000177.1:0-8723 GCF_026540795.1 Methylobacterium sp. GC_Met_2 | reverse complement strand
GACGAGTGCTGGCCGCAGGCGGTTGCGGGCGGGCTCATCCTCCTGCGCCGCAGCCTCCGTTCCGGGTTCCGCGGCGGCGGCAAGGGACTGACTCAACGCAACAGCTCCCGCATGACCCGCCCGGGTCTGGGCGCGTCGAGACTGCCCGACAGTTAGCAGCCAAGGCCACGTCGTCCAGCGAGGGCGCAGCCGAAGGCGCCGGGATGTCGGAGGCACACGCAGACTTGAGGGTATAACGCGTCGCGCGCAGCGCCGTAGCTGCCGGCTCAGATCAGGTTGGCGAGCGCTTCCGGACAGGAATCCCCGCGCCGCAGGCAAAAGACCTCCGCGCTGGCGTGACGGGCGATCGACGCGGCCACGGTGGCGGCCGGGGCCGGCGCGCCCTCGCTCTCGCTCACCGCAATGGCCAACAGTGGGACATCGTACCGGCGCAGGGTCTCGCAGGCCGTCAGCGCGTGGCTGATCGCCCCCAGGTAGCTGCCGGTCACCAGCAAGGCGGGAACGTCCAGCGCCCGGAGCCAGTCGAGGCCGGTGGCCGCCTCGGTGACCGGGCTCATCAGGCCGCCCACACTTTCGATCAGCAGCGTGCCCGTCGTGCAGGCGATCTGCACCCGGCACCAGCCGACGAGGTCGGCGAGATCCAGGGACCGGCCTTCCAGCACGGCTGCCTGATCGGGTGACAGCGGTGCGGAGAAGCGCCAGGGCGAACAGGCCTCCACGGCCTCGGCGTCGAGGGCGATCTCCTGGGCGTCGAGCAGGCGGGCGGTGTCGCTTTCGGCGAACCCCGGATCTCCCGGAGCCGGAACGCCGCTCGCGAGCGGCTTCACGGTCCGGACCGCCCGGCCCTGTGCCCGCAGGCGCCGGGTCAAAGCCGCGGTGACGTAGGTCTTGCCGATCTCCGTCCCGGCACCCGCGATGAAGACCGCCCGCGCGGCCATGCCGGCCTCAGGCCTGCAGGCTGCCGTGGCAGTGCTTGTACTTCTTGCCCGAGCCGCAGGGGCACGGCTCGTTGCGGCCGACGCGGCCCCAGGTTCCGGCATCCTGCGGATCGCGCTCCAGCACCGCGCCGTCCGCCGCCAAGCCTTGGGCGGCGAAGCCGTAGGCTGGGCCGGCGCCGCCATCGCTGCCGGAGCCCTGGCCGGCATAGTCCATCTCGTTCTCGCCCGTGACCGGGTCGAGATGCTGGGCGAACATCGGCGGCAGCGCCGGTCCGCCGGCTGGATACTGCTCCTGCTGCTCTTGGAACATGATCTCGACCCGCGACAGCTGCGCGGTCACCTGCTCGCGCAGGGCTGTGACGAGGCCGTTGAACAGGTCGAAGGCCTCGGACTTGTACTCGTTCAGCGGATCGCGCTGAGCAAAGCCACGCCAGCCGATCACCTGTCGCAGGTGGTCGAGGGTCACGAGGTGCTCGCGCCACAGGTGGTCCAGCGTCTGCAGCAGGACCTGCTTCTCGATATAGGCGGTGACCTCGGCGCCGTTTTTCTCGGTCCGCTCGGCATAGGCCGTCTCGGCCGCCTTGAGCAGGCGCTCGCGCATCTCCTCGTCGGCGATGCCCTCCTCCTTGGCCCAGTCCTCGACCGGCACGTCGAGGTTGAGGATCTCCCGCACCTGCTCGTGCAGACCCCCGACGTTCCACTGCTCCGCGTAGGCATTCTCGGGGATGTGGCGGGCGACGAGGTCGTCGATCACGCCCTCACGCATTTCGTCCACGGTCTCGCGGACGCTCTCCTGGGCCATGAAGTCCCGGCGCTGCTCGAACACGACCTTGCGCTGGTCGTTCATGACGTTGTCGTACTTGAGCACGTTCTTGCGCATGTCGAAGTTGCGCGCCTCGACCTTCTGCTGCGCCTTCTCGATGGCCTTGTTGATCCAGGGGTGGATGATCGCCTCGCCCTGCTCCAGGCCGAGCTTCTGCAGCATCCCGTCCATGCGATCGGAGCCGAAGATCCGCATCAGGTCGTCCTGAAGCGACAGGTAGAACTTCGAGCGGCCGGGATCGCCCTGCCGGCCGGAGCGGCCGCGGAGCTGGTTGTCGATGCGCCGGCTCTCGTGGCGCTCGGTGCCGATGATGTAGAGGCCGCCCGGCAGATCCTTCTTGCGGCCGGCTTCCGGATCGGCCTTCTCGCCAGAGGCCAGCACCTTGGCGCGGTTCTCGGCGATCTCGGCCTTGATCGCCTCGATCCGCGCGTCGCGCTCCGGACCCTCCGGAACACCGGCGAGTTCCTTCTCGACCCGCATCTCGATGTTGCCACCGAGTTTGATGTCGGTGCCGCGGCCGGCCATGTTGGTGGCGATGGTGATCGCGCCGGGCACGCCGGCCTCGGCCACGATGTAGGCCTCCTGCTCGTGGAAGCGGGCGTTCAGCACGGCGAAGCGTTTGGTCACCCGGCCCTCGCGGGCGGCGGCGTACACGTCGGTCAGCGCATTCGGATCGGAATAGTCGAGCAGGGTGTAGCCGGCTTTTTTCAGCATCTCGGCGAGATGCTCCGACTTCTCGATCGAACCGGTGCCGACCAGGATCGGCTGATGGCGGCTATGCGCCTTGTCGATCTCCGCGATGATGCCGTCGTACTTCTCAGCCACCGTGCGGTAGACCTCGTCGTCCTCGTCGACGCGCTCGACCTCCTTGTTGGTCGGGATATCGACCACGTCGAGCTTGTAGATCTCGGCGAACTCGTCGGCCTCGGTCGAGGCCGTGCCGGTCATGCCGGCCAGCTTCTTGTAGAGGCGGAAATAATTCTGGAAGGTGATCGAGGCCAGCGTCTGGTTCTCGGGCTGGATCGTGACCCGCTCCTTGGCCTCGAGCGCCTGATGGAGCCCCTCCGAGTAGCGCCGGCCCTGCATCATGCGGCCGGTGAACTCGTCGATGATCACCACCTCGTCGTTCTTGACGATGTAGTCCTTGTCCCGGGTGAACAGCGTGTTGGCGCGCAGGGCCTGGTTCACGTGGTGGACCAAGCTGACATTGTGCGCGTCGTAAAGGTCGCCCTCCTTGAGCAGGCCGACCTCGCGCAGGGTCTCCTCGACGAACTCGTTGCCCAACTCGGTGAGCGAGACCGTGCGTTGCTTCTCGTCGAGATCATAATGCTCGCGCACCAGCCGGGGCATGATCGCATCGACCGACACATAGAGCTCCGAGCGGTCGTCCACCGGGCCCGAGATGATCAGCGGCGTGCGCGCCTCGTCGATCAGGATCGAATCGACCTCGTCCACGATCGCGAAATTGTGCCCCCGCTGCGCCAGCTGGGACATCTCGTACTTCATGTTGTCGCGCAGGTAGTCGAACCCGTACTCGTTGTTGGTGCCGTAGGTGATGTCGCAGGCGTAGGCGTCCTTGCGCTGCGCATCGTCGAGCCCGTGCACGATGGTGCCGACCGAGAGCCCTAGGAAGCGGTAGAGCTGGCCCATCCACTCGGCGTCGCGGGCGGCGAGGTAGTCGTTCACGGTGACGACGTGGACGCCCTTGCCCTCCAAAGCGTTGAGGTAGACCGGCAGCGTCGCCACCAGCGTCTTGCCCTCGCCGGTCTTCATCTCGGCGATGCCGCCCTCGTGCAGCACCATGCCGCCGATCATCTGCACGTCGAAGTGCCGCTGGCCGAAGACCCGCTTGGCCGCCTCGCGCACGGTGGCGAAGGCCGGCACGAGGATGTCGTCGAGGCTCTTGCCGGCGGCGAGTTCCGCCTTCAGCATGTCGGTGCGGGCGCGCAGGGCCTCGTCCGACAGGGCCTGGATCTCCGGTTCCAGCGCGTTGATCAGCGCCACGCGGGGGCGATAGCCCTTGACGCGCCGGTCGTTGGAGGAGCCGAAAATCTTCTTGGCGATCGAGCCGAGCATCGTGGACCTGCGGACGCGCGAGCCCGCCCACGCAGCAGCGTGGCGGGCCGGCCTGGGCGGAGTTGGCCGGGCTTATAGAGGTAAACATCGCCCGGTGCACCTGAAAGGGGCAGGCCTCAACGCCTGTCGGTGCGGTCACGGTTCCGACAGCGGCGGAACCGCCGCGCTTGCCTTCTCGTGCGACGCGGGCCACCTGTGCCGCGGCCCGCCGCCCGGCCCGGTCCGGAGCGGCCACGAGACGTCAGCCGAGGATTTCGCCCGCATGCTCCACCCCGCCCTCCTCCGGCGCGTCAGCGCGCTCGCAATCCTGCTCGCGATTCCCGGCGTCGCGCTGGCTCAGGCCCCGCAGAAGGCGCCCGCTGCCACGCCTGCCGCGAACAGTCCAGCTGCCCCGGCAGGGCCGGATTCGGTGGCGGCGAGCGTCAACGGCAAGCCGATCACGCAGGGCGACCTCGCCATCGCGTCCGACGACCCGGCCCTGTCGCTGCCCGGCGTCGATGACGCCCAGAAGAAGAACCTGCTGGTCGACTACATGGTCGATCTGCGGGTCGGCGCGCAGGCGGCCGAGGCCGCCAAGATCGGCGACACGCCGGAGTTCAAGCGCAAGCTCGCCTACTTCCGCGACAAGCTCCTGCTCGACGACTACCTGGAGCAGGAGGCCAAGCGCGCGGTGACCCCCGAGGCCGAGCACGCGATCTACGACCAGACCGTCAAACTGATGAAGCCCGAGGAGGAGGTGCATGCCCGCCACATCCTCGTGGACAACGAAGGCGACGCGAAGAAGATCGCGGCGCGGATCAAGGGCGGCGAGGACTTCGCCAAGGTCGCGGCCGAGACCTCGAAGGACCCGGGCTCGAAGGCCGAGGGCGGGGATCTCGGCTGGTTCACCAAGGAGCGGATGGTCCCCGATTTCGCCAACGCCGCCTTCGCGATGAAACCCGGCCAGGTCTCCGATCCGGTGAAGACGCAGTTCGGCTGGCACGTGATCAAGGTCGAGAAGATGCGGACCAAACCGCAGCCGACCTTCGACGAGCTGAAAGAGCAGATCGACCAGCACCTGATCCGCAAGGCGCAGCAGGACCTGATCCTGAAGCTGCGGGCGGATGCGAAGATCGAGCGCACCGATGCCCCCGCCGAGGCGGCTCAGCCGGTGCCGGAGACGAAGAAGCCCTAACGGTACACGGAGCCAGCGTCGGATGGACGCTGGCCCTCATTGGACTGCGTGCTTGGCCCAGTACCTTGAGACAGCTGAAGCTCTGGCGTCAGTAGGGCCGATCCGGCACGAGATAGCTCGATTGCGCCGGCGCGGGCGTCGGCGTGACCCCGAGGGCGGCGAGTTCGCTGGTGCGGCGGCCTTCGGCGATCCGGTCGAGCACCGCGATCAGCAGCCAGGGACACGCGATACCGATGAAGAACGCCATGAAACCCTCCCGCGCCGGATCGATCACACGTCCCGCTTGAGGGAAAAATAGGCGGCCGGGGCGCGACAGCAAGCGCCTGCTCGGACCAATCCTCAGATCCAGCCCTGGAGTTCGCGCCGCACCACGTGCTCGATCACCTTCATGCCGAGATCGCTGTCGTTCAGGCACGGGATATAGGCGAAGCGCTCGCCGCCGTTGTCCTCGAAATAGTGGCGGTTCTCGCCGTCGAGTTCCTCCAGCGTCTCCAGGCAATCGGCCGTGAAGCCCGGGGCCACGATCGCCATGCGCTTCACGCCCGACTTGGCCAGATCCATCACGGTCTCGTCCGTGTAGGGCTTGAGCCATTCCTCGTTGCCGAAGCGCGACTGGAAGGTGACGCGCATCTTCTCCGGCGACATCCCCAGCGCCTCGCGGATCAGCCGGCCGGTCTTGTGGCACTGGCAATGGTAGGGGTCACCCTTGAGCAGGTAGCTGCGCGGCACCCCGTGGAACGAGGTCAGGATGACCTCCGGCTCGAAATCGAGCTTGGCCAGACCCTCGCGGATCGAGTCGGCCATGGCGGCGATGTAGACCGGGTCGTCGTGATAGGGCGGCGAGACGCGGACCGTCGGTTGCCAGCGCATGTCCATTAGGGCGCGGAACGCCTGATCGCAGGCCGTTGCCGAGGTGGCGGCGGCGTATTGCGGGTAGAGCGGCACCAGCAGGATGCGGTCGCAACCCTGGTCGAGCAGCGCCTGAATCCGGCCGGCGACCTCCGGCTTGCCGTAGCGCATCGCCCAATCGACCACGACCGTGTCGCCCATCGCCGCCTGGAGGCGCTCGCTCTGGCCCCGGGTGGTGGTCTTGAGCGGGCCTTCGTTGAGCGCGTTGTTCCAGACGCTGGCATAATCGCGGCCCTTGGGGCCCGGGCGCTTGGTCAGGATGATCAGGTTGAGCAGCGGCCACCAGATCAGCCGCGACACCTCGATGACCCGGCGGTCCGACAGGAACTCCTTGAGATACCGCCGCATCGGCCAGTAGCTCGTGCCCTCCGGCGTGCCGAGATTCATCAGCAGGACGCCGACGCGACCCCAGGCCACCTTCGGATGGTCGGCCGGCAGGGTGGCGGCCGCGGGTTCGCGCGGGGTGAGGGGACGGCCATTGGCCAGCGCGGCGGCGGGTTCGACGCGTTCGTTCATGGCAGCGTCCCGGCGCCGCGCGCCGGGTCCTTCCTGTGGCATCAGATATCCGGCGGCCGGCGCGCACGCTGAGGCCTGGACCGGAGGCTTAACCCCGTCGGGTATGCTTCCATGTAGGGTGCGAAGCCGGCCGGCGAAGACCGGATGCGACATGCCGCACCGGATCCGCACGCACGACCCCTGTCCCTAACCACGCGGGGCGGCGCGCTGCAACCGAGGCCGTCGCCGAGCCACATCGCTGAGCCACATGGAGATTCGATGAGCGAGACACCCGTGGCCGATGCCCTCGCGGCCTTCCGCGCCTCCGGCTCACCCTGGCTGGCGCTGCCCTTCTTCGCCGACGGTGGGGCCGAGGCGGTGGCGGCCCGGGTCGATGCGCGGATCGCGGCCGGCGCCCGCGTGCTGCCGGCTCCGGCCCAGGTCTTTCGCGCCCTGACGGAGACGCCGCTGTCTGCCGTGCGCGCGGTGATCCTCGGGCAGGACCCCTATCCGACGCCGGGCGATGCCAACGGCCTCGCCTTCTCGTTCGTGGGATCGGGTCGCCTGCCGGCCTCGCTGAAAGTGATCCTCGCCGAGGCGGGCTCCGACCGGGCCGCGGGCGGCGACCTCACCGCCTGGGCGCGACAGGGCGTCCTCCTGCTCAACAGCGCACTGACGGTCGAGGCCGGCAAGGCCGGGGCGCATCTACGCACCGGCTGGGCGCGGCTGACCGACGAGGCGGTGGCGGCGGTCTCTGCGCGCCCGGACTCCGCGGTCTTCCTGCTCTGGGGCGCCCAGGCCCGGGCTCGGACGGCGCTGATCGATCAGAGCCGCCACGGCGTGTTCGAGAGCGGGCACCCCTCCCCGCTCAACCGCGCCCAGGATTTCCCCGGCTCGGACCCGTTCGGCCGGGCCAATCGCTGGCTGACGGAGCACGGGGTCCGGCCGATCGAATGGCGGCTGGGTTGAACCGACCGTCCCGTTACTGCGGCTTGACCGGCTCCGCGGGCTTGGCGGATTCCGCAGGCTTGGCCGGGGCACCCGTATCCGCGCCGGCCGGCAGCAGCACGTTCTTGGCGACCGTGCCCTCCGGCCCGTACTCGCCCGCCACCGCGAGGCAGGCCTGATCGCGGTTCTGCTGCATCTGATTCGACATCAGCGTGAACATCGTCTGCACGCGGTTGCCGAACGGCCCCCGGGGCTGGACGTCCTCGATCCGGACGCTCTGCTTCGCCAGCAGCCCCTCGAACTGCTCAGTGCCGATTCGGTAGCCGCAGACGTTGGAGGCCGCGAAGATGTAGGCGGCGAATTCCAGGGCCCGTGGGGCCGGCGCGTTGCGGATCTGCGCTTGCGCCGGAAGGGCAGCGGCGATCAGGGCGGCGGAAAGAACGATGTGGCGCATGCGGGGGCTGTATCCTCGATCACGGCGGCCTCTGTCGGGCCGCCTCGGCGGACAACGAGATAGGCCGGTCCGCAGCCCGCGCCACTGCGACCGAATTTGACGACAAATCGAGGCTTGGCCTTCACGGCTTGTTGGCCATCGTCTCAATCGTGAGGGCGCCAACGCCCGAAAAGCAGCTCTTGTTCCGCTCCCGTCGTGCGGTGAGACAGAGTGTTAACCGGCTCGCGTCACGCCAGAGACCACGGTTTGTCCAGATCCAGGCGGTCTGCATCGCATGTTCGGTCTCGAATCCACTGTCGTCCCCCCTCTCGCCCCGGCACCCCGTGCCTCCGAGGGGCGCATGCCCGGCGGCGCGCGGCGCACCGATCCGGCTCTGTCTGCCGTCCCGGTCTGTCCGCACCGCATGGCCCGCTGGGCCTGGGGCGAAGGCCTCCGGGCGGGCGACGCCATCGCGCTGCTGGTACAGGATTTCGGCCAGGCAGAGGCCATGCGTCTTGGCCTCAGCCGCCTCGGCCTGCGCGTGATCGACCTCGCGGGTCGCCGCGGCGACGCGCTGGCCGAGGGCCTGTCCGGAGCCGTCCTGGTCATCGCCGACACGCATCTGGCGGAGGCCTACGCGGCGGTGATGGGCCGCCTCGCGACCTACCCGGCGCTGTGGTGGAATGGCCCGGGCGCCGATTTCGCGAGCCTCGATCTGGCCCTTGCCGAGTTGGCCTGAGGCGCGACGAGTCTCAGCAGAGTTGCGTCGGCACACCAACGCAACTCTGCTGAGGTTTCCATCCGGCCGCAGGTTTTTATCGCAAAACCGGCGGCCATTTTTGCGAAACCTGCTTAGAGCGCTCTCCGCCGAAGTGGACACCGGTTCGGCGCAAGAGAGCGTGTCACAACAAGAGCTTAGAGCCGTGC
>NZ_JALNUM010000176.1:0-9164 GCF_026540795.1 Methylobacterium sp. GC_Met_2 | reverse complement strand
CCGACCCGTCGCACCCTGACGGCGGCCGCTCATCAGCGGCCGCACCGGGGGGTCCGGTGGATTACGGCCCTGCGCGCCGGCGCGCGCGGGGCCGTTCACGCTCACGAGGTCTGCGATGCGTGGCTCTCTCCTGCGGACCGGCGGCACAGCTGCCCTGACCGCCCTTATCCTCTGCAGCGCTCAGCCGGCCGCCCAGGCGCGCGATGGCATAGGCGTCGGCGCCGCTGTGGGGCTCGGCGTCCTTGGTGGCGTCGTCGCCGGCAGCGCGATCGCCTCGGCTAACAACGGGTACTATCCCGGCCGTCCGGTCTACCGCGCGCCCGCCCCAGTATATGTCGAGGAGGACGTGGGCCCGGTCTGCCACTTCGAGCGGCGCGGCTACATCGATCCCTACGGCGACGAGCACATCCGGCGCGTGCGGGTCTGCCAGTAGGCCAAGCTCGAGCGTCGAGCTGAGGCTCGTCGCTTGGAGATCTCCGAGAACCTGCACCGGGCCGACCTGACGACCCTGCAGCGGAACGAGCAGATCGCCGAGTGGATCAGGCTCACGGAGGCGCAACAGGCCGAGGGAATTTCTGTTCAAGTTGAACAGAAACCCAAGCGCGGGCGGCCGGAAGGCGGGGTTAGCGCAGCTTCTCGCGAACTCGGCGTGCAACGCTCTGAGGCAGTTCGCGCCTTCAAGATCGCCGGCATTACGCCTGAGGCAAAGGAAGCTGCGAAGGCTGCCGGGCTCGAGAACAAGCAGAGCGCCCTGCTCAAGGTCGCGCAGGCCATGCCTGAGCGCCAAGCGTTCGCTTTTCGTACCACTGTGATCCCGGCGCGGCAGCCAGCCGCATAAGGCTCAGCTACGGTACGGGCGTCTCCTCGAGGCGCCTGCCATGCTGATCTCTGTGCCTGCCTTCCGTCGCTGCATGTTACTCGCGCTCATGCTCGCCGCCCTGATCGCGCTGGCAGATGGCGTGGCTCGCCATGAGCTGCAGAGAGCCACGAGCGAGATGGCCTATGCCGTGGCGGGCGCACAGGTGGCCGACGCGTCTGATGAGTAGCCGGCTGACGCATATCCGGGGCTCGGCCCTGCTCATCACGCTTGCGGGTGTCGGGCCGGCCTCGGCCCTTACGGCCGAGCCGACCGACCTGCCTGCGCTCGAGCGTGCCTGGCACAGCTGCGTGCACGAGGCCTATGACAGCCAGCAAGACCGCGGCAGTCGGGCCGGCCGAGAGCGGAACGCCCTGGACGAGTGCAAGCCGCATGAGGACGCTTACGTGGCTTCCCTGATGGCGGCGCGGCCTGATGATCCCAACATGCCCGTGCAGGGCTGGGCTCGAACCTGGGCGGCCTACGTGGTGGATCCGATCACCGCCTGGATGGAGGCATTGCGGCACTGATCCGTCCCAGTATCGCCAAGCACAACACGAATGAGCTTTTTAATCCTTTTGAGCTGATGCCGCTTTCACCAAAATCATAGACGCTAGAAATTGAGTAGCAATCTCCAACACATAACATTTATTTAAGTTAGAAATTGATCACTACCCAAGTTATTTATTCCGGCAGACTCAAGGCATAGATTTACATGGTCATGATCAGTTTGATCAAATGTCATGCCAAGACCGGCAAGGGACGACCTGGATCGCTTCAAGCATTCTACTGGGAACGCCAAAGCCGCATGATCGGCATCAAAAGCATATGAGAAGGCTGCGTCGGTCACGTAGGCCTTCAAAGCAGCCTCAATTCCAAGCCTATCAATTTCATTAAAACAACCGGGCACTACTGGATCTGGAAAACGGGGGTTTTTATAGTTTACATTTTCTCGCAGTTTAGTCATCCAAGCGTATGCGCGCTCTAGCGCTATGTCGCCGAGCAAGGGATTGTTTGGGAAGGTCGTTTCAAATAGGCTCCATGTTATTTTGTGCGTTACGCCTTTTTCATGATGAGGAGTATTATTTACTTGTGTAGTTACACTGAATGGAATCGATTTATTATTATTTATAGGAACATAAAAAATTCCAACACCGTTCGATGCCATAAGTGATCTAACAGAGTAGAAGCAGCTATAGTATAATTTAACGATCGCCCAGGAAAAATATGCAGAACTTATACCATTGAGAGCATCTAACAAGCTTATTATAGATGAGTAATGCATATCAGCAGCATCTGCGTTCAACGCAGATGTGAGCAATGGAGCCTGGATAGCACTAAGCTGAAAAGCTTTAGCTGCTGGAACAGAGTGAGCAGGTAGCCACCTGAGTAGACTGGTTGCAGCTCGGTGGGGCATCAGAGTTCGAAGCCGGCTTTCTTAGTCTCAAGAGGCATGAAGGACGCCACGAGACGATCAAAGACTTTTCGCGGCGCATCTTTCCCGCCAAGACCTTTAATTTCACTTTGCCTTATCAAATCTCCCCGGTCTACGAGTAAGGCCTCTGATATGACAGATTTTTTGAAAGAGTTCTTCAAAACACAATACGGTATGATCTTTAATTGCAAAAATTCAACTGCACCTATAAAGCCGCCCGCATATAGGAATGCGTTGTCTTTCTCCTCCCATCGATCCCCCGTTTTATCTTTTAGAGCTAGAAAGAAATTTTGAAAGATCTGTCTTTGAACCTCAAGCGACGTAGCGCCGATCTGATCAAATAAGCCCTTCTCCTCAATGAGCGGTTTGATTGCCGAGACAGCCGTCGAAAGCGCAACGCCTCCGCGTTGCCGGGGCCCATTTGGAAATTTTATCAATCCCTCATATGCTTGCCCCGGTTCATTAAGAGAAGCTGCTATATCACGAGCTCTGGCTGCAGCCTGGTCTACCAAATCATCACTAGCGATATCGTATAAGTCATAGACCAAGCTCTTAGGAACTGGCCTCTGTTCTGTGTTAATTGAAAGAAATATGTCTGCGCATTCGATTGTTGATAACCCTATATAAATGGCAACCGGTAGCAATTGGTGACCAAGATGCGGATTTTCTTCGATTGCTTCTCTAAGACCCGCAACTCTATGCTGACCATCAATTATTTGGGCCGACCTTGCAGTATGTGGAACCCTAAGTTCCCTTTCGTCCCAGGCTAATCGACCCGTTACCCAGTTTAACACAATGCTTGCTGGAAAATCGCCACCGTGCAATGCAAAGTTTTTTATCCCGGCAATGCGACTATTGTTTAAAAGTCGCTGAACAGCTCCCTCCTCATCGTCTCTGCGTCTGACTGAGGCATAGCTCACAAGAGTGACAAGTGCGGCAGGTAGGGCAGTCAAAAAGAAAGTTTTACTTGACTGCTCAATCGGAATATATGGGACTAATGTCGATGTTGCCGTATCAAATACTGGCATGGTAGTTATTGCCTTTTATACGACTAATTATTCTGAAATCAGCCTAGCAGTTCATCTAGACCAATCGCGAGCGCCTCGGCCAGCTTTCGGTACGTTTCCACAGTACCCTCGCGCTTCCCCGTCTCGATCTGGGAGAGGTAAGCTTGCCCGATGCAGGCGGCTTCAGCCAGCGCCGCCGCCTTCATGCCTCGGTGCTCGCGCCAGACACGCACGCGGCTCTCGCCAGATAGCAGCCGGTCCACCACCACGGCGGGCACAAGCTCCTCCTCGCCAGTGGCGAACAGGCGGCGGAACTGGGCCACAGCTGCGCGATCCGCCCCGTCCTCGGCCGCCTCCACCAGTGCGGTGTACTCGGCTTCAGGCAACACCACGAGGCGGTCGCCAGCTGGTGTAGTAATCGTCTGCGCGTCCATGGCGGGTGCTCCTTTGAGTGGGCGATGCCCTATGCCAAATTCAATCATAGACGCCCCCTCGAGGGGCGATGCGGATTACAGCCAACACGTGTCCATCCTCAGTGAACACCACGCGCCAGTCGCCCACCCGAAGCCGCATCACGCCGGGCTCGCCCTTAAGCACTGTCACGTTGTTGGCCAGGGACGCTGGATCAGCCGCGTACTGCTCTACCTTGCCGCGGATCAGCTTTGAGGTGTTGGTAGGCATCCGGGTCAATGCCCGGATCGCCGCCTTGCTGTAGGCGATCTCTAGCACGTGTCACTTGTGGCTTACTGAGATCAAGGTATCACCCCTTGTTACACAACCAGCTTAAGATTTTGGCATATTACATTGCAGCGAGCATATAGGGCGATACAGCTTAGACATGCTCAAATCTAGGTAAATCCTCTGTCGGAAGATTGAACCAGCGGTTCAGATATGCGTCCCGTGCTTCCTTCGGCCATAGGTTTTCGTTGTCACCATAAAGCGTAAGGCTTATCAAATTTACAATAAGATTGTGCTGCATATTGATTTTTGTAGTGCCTTTGAAATCTATAACCGAAGAAATAGTTGCCTGTCTTAACGGAAATCCTTCTGCAATCAAGACCAGCGGCACCTTGTTCACATCGACCGGACGCTTCCAGGCTGATGTGCCCCAGCAAGCCTCGCCCCCATCTGGATCAAAGTAGTAATGCAGTTTCAGCGCCGCCTCCCCATCTGGCGACCAGAGGAAGATGTCATGCTCCCGAGTGCTATCGGCGTGGCAGAGTTCGGCGGGCTGGCCCATAGGCGCCTGGATCTTCTCACCCGCCACAAGACGGATAAGCCGACCAGCCGGCAATGATAGGTCGGGAGCCTTGCGCCGGCCCACCCGTGTGAGCGTCGCTCGGAGCCCCAAATCCGCAACGGTTGCGGATTTCAGCCCCGTACGCGCCAACCGCATGTAGCCCTGCGCTGTTCTCTCGGACATGCCCAGGTTCGCCCGGAGCCATGGAAGCCACTCACCATGCCCCACGGCGGTCTTAGCCTCGATGAGAAGGTGACCAGCAGCCAGTGCACGTTCAGCCGAGAAGCGGGCTGCTGAGCGTGCTTCTTCGTGAGCTCGGCGGATTTCTCCGACAAGGACAGGCAAGCGGTTGCTCATCGTATGCTCCTGCTTGGCGACCGGGGGGGGCGTAGCGCCAACCAGATATAGGCCGCATGCCTACAATATGCTATATCTGAGCCAGGTGTAATATCGCTTTTCGCAAAACCTGGTAGGTTTGTTACCAAACGGCTGTGCTCAGATCTTGGCCGGATTGGAAATTTTGGCCGGGTTAATGGCGGCCAGCCACATCGGATACCGGCGCAGCGGGATGCACGTCATCTCGTACTGCTTGCCGTCAGCGCCAGTCGTACGGATATCCGTACGACTGAAGCGGCTGGCATTGGTTTCGAGCTTGTCGCGCTGGCCGCCCCAGCTAAGCCCCATGCCCTCGACCACGGGGCGCATCACAACCCAGCGCTCGCCGGCGTGTTCGAAAATTGCCAGGGGGCTGCCGTGAAAGTCGAGCCCCCGCAGAGGCAACGCCTCAGTCCGCTAGGACAAGGGCGAGCAGTGAAAAGACGCTGGCAAGCCCAAACGTGCCCGCGATGAGGGTTGCGATCAGGAGCATTTGGGAAGCCTCGAGCACCGAAAGGCGCAGCTTCCTCGTGAACGTGCATAGCCATGCTCGGTTGCGCTCGGCCGATGGCGGAGCATCGCCTGGCTCAGCCGTCGCTGTCGCCATCGCCAGCGTCGTGTCCGGCGTCCAGCAGCCAGTCCAGCAGGTCGAAACCGGCATCGCCTCCCACATCGTCGGCAGGTCTGCGCAGCGGCTTCTTTGGGTGCTCGGCTCGCACCTCGGCGAACAGCTCGCGCGCGAGACGGTCCAGCGCATCGTCCGACAGCACCCGCTCTCGCCCGGCCGGCATGATCGCACTCCTCGCTAAGCATCGGCCGCTCGGCCCCACCCCGATCTGCTCACGGGGCGGGGGAGCGTCCGATCTCACCAGCGGTCGGGCCCATACGCAACTTGGCCCGAAAGCATGGTGCCAGGGAGCGGTTACGGGCGCGTGTACGGCGCCCGTGTGCCGATTTCAGTACCCGTAGTACCCGTAGCCGTAAGGCCGGCGGTAATAGCCGTACGGGCCACCATAATAGCCTACGGGAGCGTAGCCGCCGTACCCGTAGCCGTAACCGCCGTAGGGATAGCCGTACCCACCAGCGAGGCCGTATCCGAGGGCGGCACCCGTAGCCAAGCCGAGGCCCAGCCCCAGGCCGCCGTAGCCGTATCCGCGGCCATACCCGTAGCCGTAGCGACCGTAGCCGCCGCGGAAGCCGCCGTATCCGCCCCGGAAGCCGCCATACCCACCGCGGAAGCCGGCGCCGCGGAAACCGCCGCCAAAGCCGCCGCCATGGAAGCCGCCGCCGCCAAAGCCACGCGCATCAGCCCCGGTGGGAACGAACGCAAGGGCGGCCAGCAGCGCCGTTGAAGCAAGTGCAATACGTTTCACAGGATCATCTCCTATCCAAGATGATCCAAGAACACGATCAGCTGCGCCTCGGATCCCATGAGGGGAAGTACAAGGCGTCGCAGATTTGTATCAACGTGTTTCTGATAGACAAAAAAGCCCGACCCAAGGGAGATGATCCTGGGCCGGGCATATCTGCATCAAGCAATACGGGGCGGTGCCACTCGATACAGTTGCCAAGCCAACACATCATGCGAGACAGAGTTCCCCGCCGCTATCCGCAGACAGGCAAGCATGCTTCATCGCGCTGTCAGCTGCACCTGTGGGTCCTTGTCTCGAAACAGGTCATGGATGGCGCGGAAGGGCAGCAGGAGCAGCTTGGCGACGCCGTGGACGAGCATGACGGCGACAACGGCGAGCAACGCCAGAACAGTATTTCGCATGCGGATACTCCCGGCGGCGTGAGCACGGCGGGCCGCCCCCGCCATTCCCTAGAAGCTGGCACCCCAAACCTGGCGAAGTCGTGAATGCCTCGAAGGCGCTGTGGAAAACCGCCGGAGCTCCCTTGGCTGTGCCCATGGTGAGACTCACGACAGGGGCAGCTGGGGAGCCGTTAACCATGCCGAAGCCGCCCAACCCTGACCTGTTCGCCGCCGCCGGGCTCGAGCTCGAGGAAGACGCCCCCAGAAATGGGGGCATCTCACACCCGAAGCGCCCCCGGAAGCCCAAGCCGCCAACGCCGACCGAGCGCGCCGCGGCCGCTCGCCTTGAAGGCGGCCGCCGCTCTCGGGCCCCGTCGAGCCTCAGCCAGCGCGCCAGGGTCGGCATGCCGCGCGACCTCAGCCCCGCACCCGTGTTGGCCTTCCCACTGGCCCGGAATGCGGCCGTGCTCGCGGAGACTATCGCGCGCTTACCTCATGGTTACGCGCCTGATCTGGATCGAAAGCGAGATCAGGAAGTGATAAATCTGGAAAAGCGCTTGCTTCGGCGCGGATTACCGGGAAACGTTGCTTGGCGATGTGCCCGAGAACTCGTGCATGTTGCCTACATTGAGCGTGTACAACAAGCCCATAAGGAGGCCGGTATCTTATGACAGCAGCCCCGAAACGGGGCGGGGACGTGCAACAGGACAAAAAAGAACCCTCACGGCTGGCACCGGAGGGCTCAAAGAAGAAGTCTCACTCGTGTGATCCTGTATGTAGCGCGCCTGACGCCCATAACCAAGAGCAGCCGCGGACATCGCGTAAACCGCCACCGCATATCCTAATCCCTGCCCGCATACGTCGTCGGCAGATCTCGGCGTTGCTCTGGTACCGGCACGACGGGCCATGCAGAACCGATGACGCGGAAGGCTGGCTTGAGGAGATTGCCATTCACTTGGCGATCAGCTGCAAGCCTGATCCCCTGCCCTTCGTCGCAGAGGAATGGAGGCAGAGGTACACGCCCGGCCTTACGCCTGCATTCGTGCTCGAGGTCCTCTGCCGAGTTCAGGCCATACGACCGTTCTACACCTCGGAGGATATCGGCCGGCGCCTGCGCATGACGTACGATGAAAAGGTGGCCCTGCGCATCACGCACATCGCTCCCTTCGACGTCGATGCCGAAGAGGTCAGAGCTCGCAAACTCGCCGAGGAAAGGGCGCGGGTGAAAAGCCACCGACTGGCAACGGGGAAGACCAAGACCCCACGTCAACAGAGCATCGCCCGTACGATCCCGCGGCGACCCGGCGAGACAACAGGCTCCTATTACCGGCGTGTGAAGCGGGAAGGCTTGGCCGCCGTAGGCTGAAGCGGAAAGTTTGTACGTGGTACCTCGTGGGATATGGCGCGTACAAACTTTCCGGGGCTTTGGTCTCGTCTAGGCGCAGGCGGATCGGGGCGCTCCAGGCGACCCCGAGCCCGCCCCTTCCGTGTAGGGCGAGGAAGCTGGACGCCGTGACGCTTTGGAGCAAAAGGAGAAGCCGTAGCTCTCACCCTGCGCCTGCGCGCGAGCCTCACGAGGCCGGGTCCGTGCGCTCGCTCGCGCTGCCTTGGGGGCAGACGCGAGCGCCCGGCCCCTTGCCGCGGCGCCTGTAAGAAGAGGACAAAGGGCGGCCACAACCTAAAGCCGCAGTTCCTCGGCAGCGTAGCGAGGGGCTCCGAATGGATGGACAGACCAAGGCGATCCTCGCGCTCGACCCCGAAAGCACAACCGCCCGCGGATCCTCAACTTTCGCGGCTCGTATCGCCGGCGATTGTGGTGCTTGACCTTGATATCCTGGCCTTGTTGCGTCACATCTCAGGTCACGAGCGCGTGTTGCTCTATCGATCACGAGGCCCGCTTCCGCGGAGCGCGCCTTTGCGTGTACCCGAACGGGGCAAGCCGTGACCGCTGGCAGGAGCCAGGATCAACGCCAGCTTCGAGGCCTCGTTCGGCTACACGCCGAGCGGGGCCTTGTCGTGTCAGCCTGGCAGCACGTCTGGCACCGATCTCGGCGTCACGAACGCGACGCCCACCATATTGGTGCGGCGCCATACTATTCGAACAGTTTGAGGATGTGGATCACGCCCAACTCTAAGCTCAAACATTCGCGGCACTTCAGTACCGGGAGCAAAAGCAATACATGCGCCTTGCACAGAAATATTTGTCACGACACAGGGAATTTCGTCAGCCACCTTGGCAAAGGCGGCAGCGCCGGGCAGAGCTGTTCTTGCGCGGTGTTTGACGCGACGTTCGAGCACGAAGATTTCTCACAAGAGGCGTTTGAGAGCTTACCATTGACCAGCAAGGCTTAAAGCTTGGCCAATAGAGTAGATGACCGCCCTCTTATCAAGATTGACGGCAGAGCTCATCCCGTCGTGCTACTTAGAGGCGCGAGGCTGCCTGCTCTGAGAAGGCCGCCCGCGTCTGGCGCGCCAAATTTGGCCGCTGGCTGGCGCTG
>NZ_JALNUM010000175.1:0-9309 GCF_026540795.1 Methylobacterium sp. GC_Met_2 | reverse complement strand
GCCCACCGCTCTCGCGCCAGTCCAAGGTGAGCCGCCTTGCGCCGCTCTCGCCGACGACGACCGTCCAGGCGACGTCGATACGGCCGGTTTCGTTCGAGAGCGCGCCGTACTTGGCCGCGTTGGTCGTCAGCTCATGCACCGTCATCCCGAGGGCCAGGACGTAGCGCGGCGGCAGGTCGATGTCGGTCCCCTGCAGACCGAAGCGGTGTGCCTCCTGGTCTCGGAAGGGGGAGAGTTCGTTCTCCAGCACCGTACGCAGCGAGGCGCCCTCCCAGTCGTCGCGCGAGAGGAGGTCGTGGGTCTTCGACAGGGAGAGGATGCGCCCCTCAAGCCGTTCGCCGCGGTCCTCGTCGCGGCGGGCCTGCCGTGCCAGGGATTGAACGGTGGTGAGGGTGTTGCGGACGCGGTGGTTCAACTCGTGCAGCATCATCGTCTGCCGCTCCTGCAGGACGCGGCTGCGGGCAACCTCCTCGCGCAACTCCCCCTGGTGCCTCTGCAGCGACGCCGCCATGGCGTCGAACGCCTCGCCGAGCTGGCCGAATTCGCCGTGCCCGGACAATCCGGTCCGTGTCTCCAGCTCGCCGGCACGCCATGCGCCGGCCGCACCCAGCAGGCGTTGAACGGGCCGGCGTATGAAGGCGCGTCCGGCCAGGAGCGCGGCGCCGATCGCCAAGATCGCTCCGAGGCCGATCAGAACGATCCCGCGGTGGGTCGCGGCATCGATGTCGGCGAAGGCGGTGGCGGGCAACAGGCCCACCGCCACCGTCATGGTGTCGAGATCCCCCGGCGATCCACCGGCCACCGCCGTGATCCGCGGGTTGCCCCGCAATCCGGTCAGGTCGGCGACCCTGCCCCGATGGTCCGTCAGCGCCTTCCAGACGGTCGGAGGGAGCGGCCGGCCCGCCCACGCCTCGTGGTCAGGCAGGCGGACCAGGATCGTCCCCTGCCGGTCCGCGACTGTGAGGGCGGCGTCGGGCGGCAACCCGGCATCGGACTGTCGGGCCGCAAGATAGGACAGGTCGATGCTGGTGATCACGATACCGTCGGGCCGACCGTCGCCGTCCTCGTCGGCAATGGCCTGGGCGAACTGGATGGTTGGCCGGCCCGTAACCCGGCCGGACACGACCTCCCCGATGGCAAAGCCGCCGGTGCGCATCGCCTCCTGGAAGTAGGACCGGTCGGCGACCGTGTAGGCCCCCACCGGGGACCCCATGGTGTTGCACCGGATGCGCCCGTCCGGTTCGGCGACGCCGAAGAAGAACGAACCCGGCACCTTCCCGACGACCGTCGCGAGATACGTCGTGCAGGCCCGTGCGTCCTTGCCGCGGATCTCGGAGATGCCGGCCAGGATGCCGAGAATTTGCCGCGCCCCGCGACCGAACTGCCCCAGGTCGGCCGCGACCGCCCGGGCCCCGCGCATGGCCTCGTTCCGGACGGCTTCAGCGCGGGCGGCCCGAAGCGCGTACACGTTGTAGCCCTGGACAGCCAAGGCGGGAATCAGCGCCAGCACGACCAGGCCCACGATCCGCTTCGTCAGAGACATCGAGGGTTGCTTCCCGACCCTGGTTACCCCGTCGCGTCTCGGGACCCGGCCACCGAACTAGGTCGGGTTGGCGCTACGACCATGGTGTGGCGCCGGGCTCCATGCGGACACCGGGGCATCTTGGCCTCGCTTGATCCTCGGCTCGATCCGGTGCTTGAGGCGTATGAGCGAGGTGCGGCCGAGGATGTCCACGGGGTGGATGTCAGCGACGCGGGCCGCTCACCCCGCATCCGCGCCTCCGTCGATTTCCTCGCCGCCTCTGCGACAGTGGATGCCTGACGTCGTCGCCGGCCTCGACGCCGACGATTCGGGGATCCGCGCCGAACGTTATGACCGGCCGGGCCGCAAGCGCAGGCGTGAGAGCCCGGTCGTTGGAGGATCCGGCGCTCCGGTCGGATGCGTGCTGGGCGGCGGGATCTACGTCCGAACGTGCTCCCACACCTTGGAGATGACGACCGATCCCTCGCCGACCGAAGCTGCGACCCGCTTGACGGAGTTGGCGCGCACGTCACCGACCGCGAAAATTCCTGGGTGCGACGTCGCATAAGGCGAGCGCCCGCCGATCGCGTCCCCGGTCAGGACAAAGCCGTGGCCATCAAGCTCGACGAGCCCCGAGAGCCAGCCGGTGTTGGGAGCGGCGCCCACCATGACGAACACGGCACAGGTCAAGATCCTGCGCGTCGTTCCGTCGGCGACGGTGCGGATCGTCACCGCGTCGAGATGGTCGTCGCCGTGCAGGGCGGTGACTTCGGCCCCGTACTCGATGGTGATCGCCGGGTCTGCCTCCAGCCGGCTCGACAGGTACCTCGACATGGAGGTCGCGAGCGATTGCCCGCGTACCAAGAGGCGAACGTGTCGCGCCGAGCGGCTGAGATACATCGCGGCCTGGCCCGCCGAATTGCCACCGCCGATGACGATCGCCTCGGCATTCCGGCAGTAGCGCGCCTCGATCTCCGTCGCAGCGTAGTAGATGCCTGCGCCCTCGAACGCTTCGAGGCGGTCGATCGGCAATCTCCGGTACTGGACGCCGGTCGCGACAACGACGGCCTGTCCCCGGACGCGCCGGCCGTTCTCGAACGTCGCACAGAACGATCCGTCCTCGAGCCGTTCCAACTTCGCCACGCGCCGCGGCATCGCGAAGCGCGTGCCGAACTTCATCGCCTGGATCTCGCCGCGCCAGACGAGGTCAGCGCCCGAGATCCCGGTCGGGAAGCCCATGTAGTTCTCGATCCGGCTCGACGTGCCGGCCTGGCCGCCGATCGCCAGATCCTCGATGACCAACGCGCGCAGCCCCTCCGCACCCGCATAGACGCCCGCGGCCACCCCGGCCGGGCCGCCGCCCACGATGAGGACGTCGAAGGCCTCGTCATCGACGAGGTTGTAGTCGAGGCCGAGCAACCGCGCGACCTTGGCGGGCGTCGGCTCGGTCACGACCACGTCCCGGCCGAAGATGACAGCCGGTCGGTTCGCCGAGATCGAGCAGGCCGTGGCGACGCTCGCTGCCTCCGGGCTGCCCAGCGGATAGGTCCTGTAGGGAAGCCGGTTGCGGCTCGCGAATTCGGCGATCCGCCGTACGCTGCGGTCGTCGTCCTCACCGATGAGCACGAGCGTGCCGTCGTGCGCGTCGAGCTGCCGCCGCCGCCGTGCGGCAAGGACTGTGATGATGATGTCCGACATCTCCGGGATCTCAGACATCAGTCGCAGCATCTCGGGGCGCGGCACCTCGGTGACGACCGTATCCGCGCTCGCCCGCATGGGCATCGACCAGACGCCGCCGTTCAGGAACGAGATCTCGCCCATGAATTGGGTCGGACCAAGGGTGGATGGGAGATGGCGCTCGTCCGTGAAGGGATTCACGACTTCGATCTCGCCGGCCTCGACATACACGAAGCGATCGGCTGGATCACCGGTCCGGACGAGAAACGCGCCGGCGGGATAATGCTTCTCGGTCCCGATCGCCCGCAATGCGGCGACATGTGATGCAGCAAGGGGGATGCGCTGCATCTCGCGCAGGTCACGGCCGATCGTTTCCATGGATCGCTCCCGTCGCAGACTATCCGATGCGGCGCAGCATCGATGGCTCGGCCATTACCGGCAAGCCCCTCGGCGTGGGCGATTGTTTGATCGAAGCCGGTGGCCTGACGTCGCTTGCGTGGACCCGCAACCCGGCCTTGACCGAAATCCGCTTCGGAGCGGGAGCACGGCAAAGCAGACGGGCACTTGCCACCGTGAGCATAACGGCAAAGGGGATTTTGGAAGCGCCTGAGAAGCATGCGCGTTCAATGGGCGCACAGCAGGGACGTTTCCGACAGCGCGCGGGATTGAACAATATTGTTTGCCGCCTACGGACAGCGCCGGCATTCATTTTTAGTGATTTGTTTCATGAGCAATTTGTAGTAAATTCAAACTTAATGAACATGTAATCTATTTTAATCTTTCGACAGATAAAGGCGTTTTTGCGTCGGTGGATCTCCCGATTGTCTGGGCAAGGGCGCCTCTTGATCTGACCCGTTGAACACCACACCCGATCACGACTTAAAAGGCGTTCCGATCTGGCTTATCTGCGTGCGGCTAACGCACTCTGTTCCACAATCGGCTTGGGGCAGAGCAGGAGGAGACGCATTAAAGCGGATTGACGACGTGTATCCGTTTTCTCAAAGATGTGGCGCAAGTGAACCCGCGCGGTGTTGAGCGTAATGCTGCGATGTGCTGCGCTCGCCGCAAGATCATTTCCGGCCAGCATCTCAAGTGCGAACGCAGCTTCAGTGGCCGTTAGACCGAACTGAGCCTGCAACGCCGCTTTGGTTGGAGGCCGCACATTGACCGGATCGATCAGGCGCAGAAGCACGATGCGATCAACATCCGCGTCGGCCCCTGACGGAAACGCGCTCGCCGCAATCAGCAGCGTCTCCTCTTCAGCCCCGAGCCGAAGCGCCCCCCCAAGGCCGCTGGCCGCGCAGTCGGCAATCAACGTGCGAAGCGCTACACTGCCACTCGGCGCGCTGGCGCTTAGACGGCCGTTTGCAAGGCGCAGGTGAGGACCTCGCACAATGCCTTGGGCCTCCCGGTTCAAGAAGAGGGCGCAACCGAATCTGTCGACGACCGCCACGCCCTCCTCGAAATGGTCGACGAACGCTTCGAGCGCGGCAGCTACAGACGCTGGGTCGAACCCGCGTCGGCGCTCGTCCGCGAGACCGTCCCAGTAAAATGGGGTACGCTTCTGATCGTGAGACCTTTCCGGCGTGCTGCCAGATCCTACGAACGCCTGTTTTGCGGATGCGTGCATCTGCGGCCTCGCGTCAATTTCGTCGAACACACTCTCGAGAGCCCGCAGCGTACGATTTCCCCTCTCCGAGCGGGTGTGACCTGCGTCACTCTCGCGGGGCAGACGCGGACGGCAGGAGCCGACAGAAACGATTCAGACAAGGCTGCAACGATCCCTCGCTCGACTTCTGGAAGCCCCATCCCGGCTCACCCGTGGCCGCATGCCCCCGGGACCAGTGGGCCGAAGGCGCTTGATTGAGAGTGAAGGGCAAACTTGTCCTGTATCGCCCCATGCTTATACTGTCTTCCCGCCACTCGACGGCCTCTAAGTACCGTCGCACCCGGCCGGTACAGGATGTATGGGGTCGAGCATGGGCGCACTGAGACGAGACAGCCAGTCGACATCCTCTGTTTCGGCGTCGTCCTTCGGACTGCCGGCCAGATCCGCGCGCAGTTCGCGCGACGCTGTCCGTTAGGCGCGAGCCTGCCACGTGTCGTCCGGCAAAGTCGGTTCCGTCTTTGACAAGCGGACCGCACTGTCGCGGCATGAGTTGTTCCGGGATGCGCCGCAGATTGTCATCGAGCGCCTCAGCGTGCGCGCTCAGCCCCTCACGTTCAACTGTGGTCGGCGTGTCTTTAGCCGAGGCGATGAGAGCCATGGGCTCTTTGCAGTTATCAGTGGCCATGTCCGGATCTCTACGAGCTGTCCGGAGGGCCGATCCGAACTCATCATGAATTTGATTGGTCCTAACGAAGTCTTTGGGGAGGTCGCACTGCTTGATGACGGGTTGCGAACGGCTGACGCGATCGCGGCGACCTCTTGCTGCCTCCTGCTCCTCGAACGGCGAGACCTGTTTCCTATCCTCAACGACTTTCCCATTCTCGCGGTCAGACTCCTGGCGATCTTGAGCGGGCGGTTGCGGCGCACGAGCCAGCAATTGTCCGATTACGCGTTCGTCTGCGCCGAGCAGCGCTTGGCGAAGACGCTCCTTACGCTGGCCGGACACACGGAGCGCAACGATGTCCGTGTGCTCACAACGCAGCGCGAGCTGGGCCACATGGTCGGCCTGTCCCGCGAGGGCATCAACCGGCATCTCTCGGTCTGGCAGCGCAAGGGCTTCATCGCGCTGGCTCCGGGAGCCTGCACAATCCGCGACCGTGCAGCCCTGGCGAAAATCGCGTTGGGTGATGGGGAGGTTCAAAGCTGACTGCTCCTTCTTCGATCGGACCTCTCATGCGGAAAAGCTCGACTCGCGGGGCGACCGAGTTCATCGAGCGCACAGGACCGTCTTCTTGGCTCGAAACAAGCATCCTTTCTCATTGCGAGATCCGGCGAGCCCGCAGCAGCTCGATGTGAGGCGACTCACACCAGGGCTTTCTGAGATCCGATAAAGTATTGGCATTCACCCTGCGGAGGCTGGCGCAGAACAGGTGTCTTCTAGGAAGAGCCGTATCGACCGCTGGAACGCATGGCGAAAGCGGTCTTGTCGCAACGCGCATCGGCCGGCCTGCATCCCTGCGCGCGACGCGCCGTCACGCCGGTTTCAAATTCCCGCCGCCGCGCTTCGCGATCTCGCCCGGCGTGGTAGGCACCTGGGTTGGTGCCGGAAGCGGAGGGTTCGTGAGCTGACGGGCGAGCTGGGGTGACGCCGTACTGGTCCCGATCAGGCGGAAGACGCTGCCGGTTCTATTGCCGCCGGCCCGCAAGCCCTTGAGCGCGAACGTTCCGTCCGTAGGCAGCAGGAAGTCCGGACCCGCGCGGAGCGTGAGCGGGCCAGGGCGCGCAGGTCCCGCCGACGAGTACGCAGCACGGCGGCCATTCGCGAGGATGTAACCACCCGCCACATGCACGTTGCTGTCGCCTGCGGTGGCGATCCCGTTCAGGGTACCGTCGCGGCGGATGAGTGAGCCGGCGTCATCGAAAGCGCCGTCGACATAGGTCAGATCGGCCTCGGCGGACGTGGCCAGGCGCCACGCGTCGTCGACGAAATACGATCGTTTGGCACCGGTGCGGACGCCGATGTTCGGGTCGCTGCGTGCCGCGTAGGCATGCATTTCAGCGCCTCGCGGGATACCCGAGACGGTGATGCGCCAGTCGCCATGTTCCGCGGCGTCCTGGGTCGCCTGAACCGCCAACAGCCAGAGCGTGTCCGTGCCTTGCACGATCGGCGAGGAGACCTGGAACGCCGCGGCTGGCGCACCCGGCGGTGGGACAGCGGCCGAGGAGGCGCTCGCGCCACTCGGCGCGGTCAGCGTGATGGTGACGATCTGCGCCGCGCTGCCGGGCATCCAGATCTCGGCAAAGCACGTGACTGGGTTGTCGGGTAACAGGCGCCAGACCCATTCACAGATGTCGCCCGGTTCGGGTCCGCCGACGTGGCAGACATGGCTATCGCTGAGGTCGCTGTTCCCCGCCGGAAGCACGATCTCCAATCTCGGTTTGCCAGGCGTGCCGTTGAAGTCCGCCACGAACGCGGCAAGCGCTCTTTCAAGCTCGGACGTGCCGTTATGGGGGCCCGTCGTAATCCCGTAGCTGATGTTGATGATGACGTGCTCGGTGTGGTCCGGGTCGACGTAGGACAGCACGTATCGGATGCCGTCGAAGATGTAGGCCTTCAGCCACACGCCGGTGGCGTCCTTGATGCAATCTTCAGAAAACTGAACGAAGACGATGTCTGCGCTGGACGCCGGGTCGGTCCCGTCCTGCCAGCTTGGTGGATCCCTGTTATCAGTGCCAGGACCGGTGGGGCCGACACGCGACGCGGTCGGCATAATCCCGGCCAGAACATCCATCACGTGCGCGCCGTGCGACTGGCGCAGCAGGAGCCGCCGAAAATCGGCGTCCGCGTAGCAGCCGTCCTCATCTATGCTCCCGCTCCCGGCATGGAGCGCGATCCACGCATTGAGATCGAGCCCTGTTGGCGCGGAGGGGGGCAGAGGCGCGCGTCTGAATTCCACGCCGTAGAGAAAATCAGCCGGAATCATGCCGAACTGGAGTAGGTTGCCTTGGTTGTCCGGGAACGAGATCGGCGATTTTCCCCGATCCTGATCCCAGATACCCCGCACGCGCGTGCTGGCTGGACCTCTTAGGAACTGGGCCGCCGCGAAGGGGCAACCATCGTCGAGCAGGCCGATGAGAACAGGGCCGGGCGGTGTGTGAGGCGCGCGGTGATGGCGATGATGAACCCTATGCTGACGTCTCGTCACGGCGGCGCGCTTTATCGGGAGCGACAGCTCGACCTGATCGACGAATGCGTCCCATATCGCGGCAGTCGGGGGCGTCGTCACCCCCTCCAAAGTCGTGAACACGGTGGCGAAGCACCGCTGCGCGCTGTCCGGGCCGAGCTCGACGTCGACTGAGGCGTCCCGCCCCATCGCCTTCACGAAGGCCGATGCCGATCCCGCCCGCTTGAACGCCACGAGCAGGAAGAGCTTGTGCGTCCGGCTGTGAAGCAATGCGAAATCGCGGAATCTCGTGACGATCGCATAGCGAAGATAGGGCCCAAAGCATTTTGGCAGATCGGACCAGGGATCGGATTTGACGTCGCGCATCGCCACAGCCTCCTCGACCGCTCACGGATAGCGTCCGGCCCACTCGTCGTGCGCCCGCGTCCAGAAATGCTTCATCAACGGTGAGACCGGGATCGGCCCGCCCGGCGCATGTGCGTAGAAGGGGGCCCCGAGCGCGGTCTGGGCCGCATTGAACGGGTTGAAGTCGGTCTTCGGGGCGCTGTCGATTGCGGACGCGACGAATGTACGACCCGGACAAGCCACCTGCCCGGTGCAGCGACCGACAATGTATTCGCCGAGCGCCGTGCCGAGCATCCGCCCGGCCAGATTGTCGACCGGGAAGTGGACGCCGGCGATGACCCTGTTCGTGGCGATCCGCGCGGCTTGGCGATCGAGCTGCTCGACGATCTGCGTGTACTTCGGCTCGAGCCCGAGCAGCATCTTGAGAACATGGGCGACCGCATGGGCCTGCGTCGCGTGTCCGCTGGGGAAGCTCCCATGCCCCGGCGTCGTGATCATCGGCTGCACCTGGGCGCTGTATTCGACCGGACGCCAGCAGGCCAAGGCTTGCTTCAGCCGCATCTCCGCATAGACGCAGAACTGCAAGACAATGTTGAGTAGTTCGAACGTGCGTTTGGTACGATCGGGATGCAGATAGACGACCGAGGACCAAAATGCGTACTGTGGATCGATCTGCGCCATGATCTCGGTGGCACGCTCGCTGCGCAATTCCGCCCAGCTGAGGACCAGCGGGATCTGAGCGGCAAAAGTCGCTCTTTGCGGCCGATCGACGTGCGCGATCAGATCCGGCCCGCGAGAAACCCTGAAGCCCGACTGCGTGTCTTGGAAGACGATACCGTGCAGCAGATCGCCAATCGCGATGTAAGCACGAACCCAGGGTTCCCAACGTTCAAGCTGCTCGGGTGCGTCGATCGCTGGAAGTGCGGGCGCGTGCAGCGTGAGATCGTTCGTAATAATCCCTTCGCGCTCGA
>NZ_JALNUM010000174.1:0-9345 GCF_026540795.1 Methylobacterium sp. GC_Met_2 | reverse complement strand
AGTCGAAAACGAATTCTTGCGACCCAGCACGTCAACCGACAACGGTTACAAGAGGCGTTCAACGGCGGCTTTCGAGCGGAATGTCTGAACACGTCGTGGTTCGTGTCATAGGCTGATGCCCGCCAGCGCATCGAAGAATGGAGGTGCCAATACACCGAAAATCCACCGCACACGACTCTGGGCGGCTTGACGCCTCGAGCAAACGCCAATCAATCTGACACAACCTGCAAAATTGGATAGGACATAGACGACAAACGGATTTAACTCCAACCGCACGAGAGCTGGTATAGGCCGTGAACCACAAACCAGGGGTAACTCACGAACTACTCAATAAGTTCGAACCTGAGTAGGCAAATGAGGGTAGGCCGATTCCATTTCGATTTACAATCAGAACCTCCTTTTTGCTACAAGTTGACATTTTATAAACAAATTTCAGATATTCGATGTGTCCTGACGGTTCGGTATTTAATTATTTAGTCTTTTAATCGCCCTCTTTCGAATCGGAGGTTTAGATAGTGTATTAAAGATGCGAGGCGGGGGCGGCTTATAATCCATTCTTGCTTTTGAGGCGGTCCATTTAATCCGCTTGCGTTTTATGTTATTCAACTTCTAGAATAGGGCTAAGACAGGCAATCTAAAAAAACTAGATAACTTAATTATCCCGTGACTATCGAAAAATAGTCGTACGCCGAACACCAAACAAAGTGGAGCTTGCTGATTTATTTTCCTGGCTATTAAAGCCGCTACTCGAGTTTGATTAAGTGATTTTTTTAAGTTTGTTGGCGACAGTTACGGCCAATGAACATCAGTATCTTTCAAAATTTGCAGAGCTCTCGATCCTTGAGCCTTCTCACTGATTGCGACTGGATGGCAAGGCGCTTTGAGGAGATATCAATCGGTCGAATACGATGAATTATTCCGCAGCCGCGCCTAGTTGTTGACCTTTTTTGATTCATATAGACACAAAAAATATTTTTGCAACTTCGATCGCCGCCGGCCAAGACACTATGCTAGCACAATCGCTTCAGGCTTACTTATGGGCAAGTGATTAGCACCACTTGGCACTGCTACCAGACACAGCCTAATAGTTCCGTGTGGGATGATACCGGCATCATGAGCAATTTTACAATCATCAGCAGCATACCACGCTCTGTCGGATGGCTTCCTATCTTGCACATGCAAGAGCTTTTAGTTCAAATGACGGGCGCAAAGTTCTATGATGTATCGGGGAAACTGAAGAAGTTTTTTTCTCTTTTTCCAAAAATCAAAGCGGAGAAAACGTCCAGTAATAATGTTCTTGTATATATCGCCCGCAATTCGAGCGATGCTAGATCATTTTTGACTTTAGCAAATTCGGTCATTAGAGCCGATGTATCAATTTTATGGATAGTTGATAGTTTTTGGACAGACCATACATTGCGAAACGAAAATTTTATATCAAATAATTTTGATTTTATCATACATATGCAATCGTTTGACGATGAGTATTACAGAAAGACATTCGGCACGAGATCGCTGCGACTCGATTGGGGGAGCGACGTTCTAAGATTCGGTAATGCGAATAAGGATCGGCCTATTGATCTTCTCAGGATAGGCCGGCAGCCTTCCAGCTGGGAAGATGATGTTGCGACGGAGCGAGCTTGCTTAGCACGGGGTTTGCGTTTCGCGGGGCGTCCAGCTATGCACAGTCCGGAGGCTTTGTCAATACAGTCTCTTATGAATAATTACTACAGTCGCAGCAAATTTGTCTTGGCACACTCAAACGTGGCTGCGCCGGCTAAATATACTCACCCATCTAAAGCTTATATTACGGGTCGATGGACAGATGCGATCGCTTGTGGTGCCGCAGTAATAGGCGTACCTCCGCATGGCGATTTGCAGATAATAGATTGGCCTGAGGCTTTATTGCCATTGTCGTCGCTTGATCGAGAAAAGGGGCTTGATTTATTGGCTTCTAAGATCAAAACATGGGACTCAAATTCCGCGAAAATAAATTACATGCGCGCCTTACACAAATTAGATTGGCGGTGGCGGTTTCGTACTTTGTTTGACGCGATCGGATGCAATTCTGCGTTACTTAATCAAGAGATATCTGAGCTGTATCGCCGTATGGAAGTGTAGTTTCGGACAGGCGATGCAGAAATGCGATATGGAGCGCAACGTGTTTTGGTCTGATCACGCGTCGTAAGGCGCTTTATTATTTGGTATCGGATTTTATGGTTCGATCCGAATGCAATATTACGAATACTTCGTCGTGTGTTGTATAATCATGCGTTTTATCGGCGATTAATTTGGCGTTCGGGAGTGGTGTAGGGCATTTGATTTGAGGGCGGCTGCGCTTGTTAGGCCATGCCTTGTGGATAGCTTCGTCTGTCGAAACACCGCCTTAAGGTTCTGCGTTGGTGATTTGGGTTCTGGACACTGACGAAGTCGACGAGGGAATCCTGATATCGTTTGTCGATGACATAGTAGTTGCGTCTGATCAAGATGTCCTTGGACGTATAATTTATTTGTTCGGCCTGACAGTTGATTTTGGTATGCTGCTGCCTCGTCGGGCGATGGTCGAGGTCATTTTGATACAGGCGGACTTGAAGCTGCGGACTCGGAAGATCCGGCCCTGTAGTTACCTCGTTGATGATGGATGCGTCCGAAGCGATATTGGCGGCCGTGGTAACGTGGGTGCAGTTGTCAACGAATGCCGAGTATACTAATGAAGACAGGAATTTGATGATGTGGCGATCGATATTTCGTGTCACCAACAATTAGTTCCCTCCTTCAACTCACCTAATGCGGACTAACACTACATGAGCACTTTGATGTTAGAGGGCAGCCTGAAGCGCCTTTGGCAGTGTGGGCACAAGACGGGCGGGACAAGGCTGGCGAACAGCTGACCGATGATGGCCTGCTGTACGGCGGGCAGGCTGGGTGATGGCGGCGGCCCCGGGAAGCGGTCCGTCATTTTTTCCCCTGCCCCGTCCGACGATGTTCTGCGAGACGGAAGTGCTGCAGGTAGGCGCAGGCGATACACGTCATCAGCGCGTGTCGATGCAGCCCGGTTGGCATCAGCTGCCTGCCGAATTTCGACAAGCCGAAGCGTTCGAAGTTCAAGGCCTACCCAATCGGCTACTTCCACAATGACATCGCACAGGTCAGCACGGAACAGGACAACCTCCACCTGTTCGTGGCCATCGACCGCACCAGCAAGTTTGCCTTCGTCCAACTTCACGAGAAGGCGACACAGCGGATCGCGGCGGCCATTCTACACGATCTGATCGCGGCGGTGCCTTACACGATCCACACGGTGCTGACGGACAACGGCATCCAGTTCACCGACAACAAGCCAGTGAACGAGGGGGCCGAAGCGAAGGCAGCCGCCTACTGGGCGACCCAGGACGGGCCCCGCCTGTACCGCTGGCATTCGTTCGAATGGGCGTGCGAGCAGACCAAGATCGAGCATCGCCTGACCAAGCCGCGCTGCCCATGGACGAACGGTCAAGTCGAGCGGATGATCCGAACTATCAAGGACGCCACGGTCAAGCGCTATCATTACGAGAGCCACGACGAACTCCGTCAGCACCTGCAGCTGATCGTGGATGCCTGCAACTACGGACGCCGGCTCAAGACCCTTCGTGGACTTACCCCCTACGAGTTCGTCTGGCAGGCCTGGACGAAACAGCCCGAGCGGTTAAAGCTCGACCCGTCACACCACACCGCGGGACCAAACAGCTAGGAGCCCGTCCGAGTAATCCTCTCGACGGCGGGGCCGGAGGGTGATTCACTTGGCTCATGGCCAAGGTGTTTCGCTCCTGGGATGTGGATCAGGGCTGGTTGCTGCCGCCCTCGCTGCACGAGTTCGTGCCGCCCGGGCACATGGCGCACTTCGTTCGCGACACGGTGCGGGAGGCGCTCGACCTCTCGGCCATCCTCGATACCTACAGCGAGGAGCGCGGCTGCCCGCCCTACCACCCGGGAATGATGGTGGCGCTTCTGCTCTACGGCTACAGCCGCGGTCTGTACTCGTCGCGTCAGCTCGCTCGGGCCTGCGAGGAGCGGGTCGACGTCATGGCGGTGACCGGGCTGAAACGGCCGGACTTCCGCACCATCGCCGACTTCCGCAAGCGTCACCTCGTGGCCCTGTCGGACCTTTTCGTGCAGGTTCTGCGCCTGTGCCGAGCGGCCGGTTTGGTCCAGTTCGCCCACGTGGCGGTGGACGGGACCAAGGTGAAGGCCAACGCCTCTCGCCACAAGGCGATGAGCTACGGACGCATGAAGACGGCCGAGCCGGCGCTGGCCGCCGAGGTCGATGCCTGGCTGGAGCAGGCGCGCGAGGCGGACGCGGCCGAGGATGCGGTGCAGGGCGCGAACCGACGGGGCGACGAGACACCGGACTGGATGGCCGACAAGCAGCGACGGCTGGAGACGATCCGCGCCGCGAAGGCCGCGTTGGAAGCGGAAGCGGTCGATCCGCCCACCCCGGAGGACGAGAGCGGGCCGAGTGCGTCCTCGGGCATGCGCTGGCAGGGTCGACCCCTACGTGGTGAGGACGGCGGTCCGCCAGATCGGGCGCAGCGCAACTTCACAGACCCGGACAGCCGCATCCTGCCCACGCGCGACGGGTTCGTGCAGGGCTACAACGGGCAGATCGCCGTCGATGCCGCGCATCAGATCATCGTGGCGCATCGCCTCGTGACGAACGCCGCCGACGCCCGCGCCCTCGTGCCGCTCATCGACGACGTCCGCGCTCATCTCGGGCGTAAGCCGTGCGAGGTCTCGGGCGATGCAGGCTTTGCCAACGAGGCGAACCTGGCCGCGCTGAAGGAGCGGCGGATCACCGCCTATCTGGCTCCGGGTCGGGCGCGTCACGGCGAGGCGGATGCGGCCGGTCGTCGGACGCTGACAAAGACGCCCCTGATGCGTGCGATGGCCGCGCGGCTGAAGCAGGCTGGCCGCCGGAGCCGCTACCGCCTGAGGAAGCAGGTCGTGGAGCCGGTGTTTGGGCAGATCAAGCAGGCCAGAGGCTTCCGGCAGTTCTTGCTCCGGGGCCTCGATCAAGTCCGGGGCGAATGGGCGATGATCTGCACCGCCCACAACCTCCTCAAGCTGGCCAAGGCCAGTCACTGAGTCCAAAGCCGACGCCCACGTCTGCCCACACTTCCACCCTCATCCCACCGCGTAAACTCGTTACTCGGACGGGCTCCTAGCCGCATCCGCACCGTTGTCGACACTGCATGCCTCTCACACGGCAGCCCCTTCGCCACCATCCTTCAAACCATCGGCGCCTGATCCGCACCACCGCAGGCGTAGTTAATTACCTGAGCGAAACCCGTTCACGAAGCGACGGGGCGACCGTCCTAGTGAATAACCTCGTCTGACGTTTCCGAGCAACTCGAGGTCAGGACCTTCGCCTTTGTGCGGATAAAAGGCATTGAAGTACCGACTAAGCGGGTCCTTTCATGTTGCAGCCCCTCCATGCCTCAGTTGACAAAGTGCTTGTTGATATTCACGACCGATAGACGCCGACGTGTTGAGCCGACGCCCGCAAGCTCAGGAATTCTAATCTCGACTTTGGCCAATTGGAGGAGGGGGAGCGGTCAAGCGGTGTAAGGTGACGAAGCGGGCATGACGGGTAGGCTGGGGGTGTCCCCAGCAAGAGACACCCGATGCCCAATCTACCCGCCCGCTTCACCTGATCCATCCTGTCGTAAGAGCGCCTCCGGCACCGCGGTGTGGCGGCACGGCGGGATGCCGGTTGTGCCGATCCGCTGGGTGCTCGTGCGCGATCCCGTCAAACGCTTCAAGCCTCAGGCCCTGCTCTGCACCGACCTCGCTCGCGAGCCGGCCCAGGTCGTGTCGTGGTTCGTACGGTGCAGAAGCGTCGAGGTTACCTTCCAGGAAGTCCGCGCCCACCTCTGCGTCGAGACCCAGCGTCAGTGGTCGAACACGGCGATCGCCCGCACCACGCCCTGCCTGCTCGCCTTGTTCTCAATCGTCACTCTGCTGGCTGCACGGCTCCAGGCCCGTCAGCGGCGGGCAGTCGTCACGGCCGCATGGTACCCCAAGCGAGGCACCATCTTCGCCGATGCCCTGGCCGCGGTCCGCTGCGCGATCTGGCGCCAGCGGGCTTTAGCGACATCACCACGCCGACGCCTTCAGACCAAACCCCGCTTCCGCTTGCCACCGCCCTGGGCCTACGCCCTGAGCCACGCCGCGTGGATGGCCAAAGTCGAGCTAATACCAATCGGCGTTGATCATAAGCGGTAGGCCCCGTGCTCAGGCCCAGGGACATGATCTTCCAGGGCTGGTCGATGAAGCGGTTCCAGGCGTCGCAACAGCTTTGGACGATGTCTTCGTAGGAGGCAAAAATTCGGTCGTCGAGCCAGTTGTCGCGCATGAACTGTCAGACGTTCTCGACTGGGTTGAGTTCGGGCGCACGGGGCGGCAGCGTCAGCAGGGTGATATTGTCCGGCACGACGACGTCGTGAGCGTAGTGCAAGCCTGCGCCGTCGAGCATCAGCACGGCATGAGCGCGGGGCGCGACGGAGCGGCTGATCTCGGCCAGATGTAGGTTCATCGCCTCGCTGCCGCAGCGGGGTAGGACGAGACCGGCGCCCTTGCCCTTCTCCCGGCAGATCGCTTCGAAGATGTAGGCGTATGCCGTGCGCTGGCAATTGGGGGCCGAGGGTCGTGTCCCGCGGCGCGCCCATCGCCGCGGCAGGGTGTTCTTCTGGCCGACGCGCGCTTCGTCCTGCCACCATACCTCGATGGCCGTTCCGGCTGGAAGCCGCGCGCGGATCGCCTTCACGGCGGCGGGCAGGTTTTTTTGAAGGCCGTTAGGGCGGCTGGATCCTGCTCGTGGTGGTGCGGGCGCACTGCCAGCTTGCGGAAGCCGAGGCGATTGATGAGCCGTCCGAGCGTGCTCTCGTCCAGGCTGACGCCAAAGCTCGCGTAGATCCAGGCAGCCAGATCCTTCAGCCGCCCACGCACCACGCCGTGCCGGTCCGGGTCCGGCCCGCTCCCGACAATCTGCATCAATGCCCGGCGCTGTGCCACGTCGAGCTTCGGCTTCCGGCCCGGCGCTTTGCCGTTGATCAGCCCCGCCCGGACCATCCGCGTTGAAAGCCAGCACCCAATCGCGCACCGTCTGCAGGCCCACCACCCCGATCCGCGCTGCATCCGTGTGGCTGCCGCCATCGTAGATCTCAGCGAGCGCCAGAAGACGACGCCTCTGGCCCGCGTCCCGGCTGATCTTGGCTCGCCGCCGCAGATCATCGGCCGTGAAGTCATCGCGCAGCGGCACCGCAGCAGACATGGCAAACCCTCCAGTTCACCGCATCGAATCAGATCCAGCCTCGCAACGAAACCCCGTGAGTCAGTCTCCCCGTTGATTGGTATAAGAGCAAACAGCGCGGACCCGGCGGCATCACCATGAGGCAAAGAGACTTTCTCGCTCGCAACTTCAAGGATTCAAAGATTGAAATTTTCTTTTGATCTACTTACTCTAAAGCAGTCGCAATACTAGTACTGCTTTGGACTTCAATTTGGCGGCTCGTAATATGGCCTCATGTAATCTCGACAGGCAAACTATTCAGCTGTTAAAACCTCTGCAACTTTGGAATATTTTTACGCAGCGTGGAGTTGCAGGCCAACGCAGAACATGCGATCAAAATTCCCATAAATACTGAAACTACAGCTGAGACCCATATTGAGGGGTCAAAATAACGCACTAAAAGGAAGGACGAAATAAGAAAAATTGCTGGTATTATAAGTTTCATAACCGATCGTCTGCTAAACTTTGCCGCCCAAACCATTAGACAAGCATCTGCCGTTACACGGATTGACCAAGCAATCGCCGCTCCGGTCAATCCAAAATTAGAAGCCAGCGCCCATAGCACTATTGCGAAGGGCAACAATTCCGCAGCGTGAAATTTTGCAGTAATATCTGGCCGACCTTGAGCTTGCAATACGCCGAATGGTATCTGAGCAGCGCCGTTAATCCAGCCGCCCAATAAAAGTATCTGCGAAATTAAGGTTGCTGAATTTGAGAAATCTGAACCCATCCAAATATTGAGAATATGCTTGATTGTGAGTATCGCGGCGCAGCACGGCAAAGCAAATCCAAAGCTAAGCAAGATCATTGCTTTTTCCGCAAGCTCACGTGCTTCTTCGCTTCCAGCGCGGGACAACCGAGGAAACAGCGTTCGAGCCATTGCCGTCGCAAAAATTTGAAGCCTTGTTACCAGAGTTACTGACACAGCATAGTAAGTTACCGTTCCAATCCCGACCACGGATCCGATAACAAATTGATCGAGTGAAACAAGCAATGGATTTACAACGCTCGTAACAGTGATCCAGCCCCCATATGATAGCAATTTTTTGATAGTTGAAATCTTGACCGAGTTTCGAATGATTGGGCGTTCTAGAAAAAAAACATATAATAAACCTGTTACGACGCCCGCAGCGCGGGCGATCACGGCAGCCGGCACTACCACATCTAATTTAGGGGTGACATATACAGCACAAATTGCTGGTACGATCTGGCCGATCACTGCTCCAAAGACGGAGATAACATTTGCGGAAAAGAATTTTTCTCGTGAGTCAAGTGACCCGGTTACAATGCCGTTGACAAGTGCCAGTGGGAAAAAGGCTGCGACCCATGGCAGAGATGCTCGAATTTCATCATTCATTGCAGGTGTTGTGGCTACGAAATAGCCGAAGAAAACCGAAGCGAACACGTATATTAGGAATGCACCTACGATCCCGAGCGATGCATTCATAGCAACTGTGCTGATTATGATCGAGCTTCGCTCAATGGACCGGTATACCGTTGCCTTTGCCAAAGCATTTTCCGAAGCTCGTGAGAGTCCGAGATCGAGAAACCCTGCATAACCTAACAAGATCCAGATGATTGAAATAACACCATATCGTTCATTACCCACATATTTAATATAAATAGGAAGGGTTATAATTGCGACAAGAAAATTAATTATAGGTCCAATAGAATTAATTGAATAGTTTCTAACTTGACCTTTGGTTATCATATGCTTATCCATAAATTGAAACTTATCGTTTAGCCCTGCGCTAAGGCGATCTGGAATATTAGATAGAAACACATGCGTTAGTTTCCAATTCCTCTCCTCAGCCCCACTAGCTTTGACACTGATCGGCCCTGTGCTGGAATAGTGCGCCTAATCGGCGGGCTAGTAACACATCAAAATGCATAAACCAACTCAAACCATTTCCCAGCTAATCGCTCACTAAATAACCTGTCCCTTTAAGATCGGCAATGACGTTAAGGGTACTCTTGATAAGTTAAGAAGTGCCTCACATGCGTAGTAGACGTAACAT
>NZ_JALNUM010000173.1:0-9369 GCF_026540795.1 Methylobacterium sp. GC_Met_2 | reverse complement strand
GAGTAGCGGCAATCCGAAGCCCTTCGTCTGGACCGCTAACCCGGATCGCATCATCCAGGCCGCAAAGCGCGGACACCAAGTGTTAGACTCACACCACTAGAGCGTTTTCGGTTTGGGCTGAATCGGCTTGGTGGGGTTCACGCGGCGCTGGGATGCTGATTCACTCGGCCGGTCGACAGCCGGAGTGATGCATGGGCCGCCCCTACAGCTTGGACCTGCGCGAGCGGGTGGTGACCGCGGCTGCGGCGACCTCGCGCCGTCAGGCGGCCGCCCGTTTCGGGGTCGGCTAGGCAACCGCGATCCGCTGGATGGCGGCGCTCGCCGCGACTGGGACGGTGGCCGCCCGGCCGCAGGGGCGTGCCCGGCGCTCCAAGCTCGACCCTTACGAGACGTTCCTGCGTACGCTGATCGACGAGAAGGTTGACATCACCCTGGAGGAGATGCGCGCCCGGTTACAGGACAAGCATGGCCTCACCGTCGGGCTCGGCACGCTGTGGGCCTTCCTCGACGCGCGCGACCTAACGTACAAAAAAAGACGGCCCACGCCGCAGAGCAGGATCGGCCGGACGTGAAGGCCGCCCGGGAAGCGTGGTTCGAGAGCCAGCCCGATCTCGACCCGGACCGGCTTGTGTTCCTCGACGAGACGTGGACCGCCACCAGCATGGTCAGCACCCGCGGGCGCTGTCCCCGCGGCCAGCGGCTGCGCTCCCCCGTCCCGCACGGTCATTGGAAGACCCCGACCCTGGCCTGGCCGTCCGTCTCTCTCTGGCGCCCAGACTGGAAAGATTCTGAGTGGTGAATTTGAACACGTGTCAATACTTGGACATCGCTATAGCTCGCCAACTTAGTGATCTTTCTGCAGATTGTTCAAGGCGCTTCAGAGATGCCTATCGGCTTTGGCAAGTTCGTACCGACGATGATGACGGCGGGCAGCGCCACAAGCGCGATCGCGACGGTCAAATCTGAGAATGCCGGCAGGCACGTCACGGTGCCACCACCCGCGGCAGAGTCTCAAACTTCAGCGGCGGCAGAATGGACATAATGGACTAACCTGCGCTTGCTGGACGACGTTGCAGTCGTAGGCCGGCACGCCCTGGAACGGCATGCTAACGACCGTGATAGTGGCGGCGCGTTCGAACTGGAGGCGCTTCCACTGCACCGAACGGGGCGGCTGATACGCCCCCGCGACCCGATGCAGGAGCTACACCTGATGGTTCAAGCTGCCAGTAGCGATGGGCATCAACGGTTACCATGCAGACAGGTGCCCCCGCTCAGCGTCAACCTCAAGGGGTGGGGGACGATCGCTAATCAGTCGTCCTGGACGCGAGCGACCTCATTCCGGCGCCGGTACCCTTGAACGGCCAGACCGCAATCGCAGTGATTCTATTGGCGAAGTACTGGTCGGGGCTATCAGGTCGACCTCCGAACTGATCAATGCTAATTCCAGCTGAAGTCGACGTCTCTATTAGGGTACCATCGGTTACAATGCCGCTAATGCTTTTATTGTCCCAAGATAGAACAATGCGCTGCGGAGTCGCGATACCACCAGGTGCTCCCGACGTTATGTTGTAGACTTTTCCGCTCGCGACGAACGCAAGAATCTGCTGATTAGTACCCGACGTTCCATCGGTCCCATTAGGAATTGCCCCGAAGTTGCCGATTATGGCACCGTTAGACGAAGCCAACGAGTTTACCTCAACCATGATCGTTGCCGGGCCGCTCTGCGGCAGCAGCGCCTTAAGGGCGGTGGAAGGGTTGAGCACCTTGTCTGAGATGATCCCGGTCGCGTCGGTGGTGATCGTGCCCGACTTTGGTGTGATGAAGTCGGTTAGAGTACTGCCGCCGACGAAAGACGGAGTGCCATTCTTGAAACCAAATGCCTTGCTACTCTGCGTGTTGTCGAGCGATGGGGCGACATAGGCATTTTGGCTGATGCCTACCACTACTAGAGTGACTGGAGTGGGACTCGTCTGTCCCGCGTTGTTAGACACGGAGATTGTGACGTTCTGATCGGAACTAGGCGTTGTATAGGTGACAGTTTGGAAAAAATTGGACGCGCCTGCGACCATGCTAACCGAGGCAGGTGAGAACGAGCCTCCTTTGTTGCCGTCGTTGAAAGTATAGGTCGCATTCACCGGCACGATGCCGCGCAGATCCAGCGTGGCGGTGATTGGTGAGCTGCGATAGGCAGTCGGGACCGAGGTCAAAAGCCTGGTCATCACCGGTAGGCCGGTAACGCCGTTATGCTTCGCCATCACCGCCCACTGGCGCGGCTCCACGCCGTCGAACGGATAGATGTTGTTCTCGTCGCGCGCACCGTTGGCGCCGAAGAAGTAGAAGAACGATGGGATCTGGTAGCGCTCAGCATCGGTCAGGAAGGCATCTTCCATTGCCATCCAGAGCTGGCTGTCGCGACCGACGGCGTACTCCCCGATGTTGCACTTGAAGCCGTAGCTGGCACACCACGAGGCGAACGGGTCCAAACGGTCGTTCAGCTTGGTCGCGGTAACGCCCGATCCCGCTGCGTCGGCGCCGTTGAAGCTGGCGTTGTCGCCCGCGCCGACCGGGTAGAAGTGGTGGGAGAAGTGGAGCGCTTTGGCCGGGTCCTTCAGCGTCTGGATGTTCGGGTTGGCGGTCGCGAAGTCCGGCTGCCCGTTCGATACACCCTCGACGATGATGGGCGTGGTGTCGCCGTTCGCGCGGATCGCGTCGATCGCGGCCTGAGCCTGCGTGACCCAGTCCGCGGCCGTGGTCTGCTCCGGCTCGTTCATGAGGTCGTAGCCGTAGACCCCCGGGTTGCCCTTCAGGGCTACCGAGAGCTTGGACCAAACTTCGACAAACCAGGACTGAGGAATCTGCGTCGAGTTGACGTAGACGAGCGTTGTCCCGTCCATCGTCGTCGAGCCGGGCGGCGTGCGTCGATTGAAGTTGTGCAGATCGACCATCGAGAGCATGCCGAAGCGGGCATAGGTCGCGATGCTGCGCTTCAACGAGGCGATAGCCCCCGCGTTGAGCGGGTCGCCCGGGCTGCTCTGAAGGATGTCCCAGACAACCGGGATCCGAACGTACTTGACCCCGCGGGCTGCCAAGTAGGCGGCCTCTGCGTCGGTGGCGTCGAAATAGTTGTAGTTGATGACGCCTGGAACCGGGCCGAACAGGCTGAACAGCCCGACGTTGACGCCGGCGTTCGCCACCAAGGCGGGCGGGATCGGACCGGCCTTGAAGCGTTCAACCTGAGATAGCGGCGCGCCGCTGTTCGTGTTGAACTGTATGCGCGCATGGGCGGGCGCAGCGCTACCGAGCAGAGAGATGTTGATGGCGAGCGCGAGCACTCGGCAGAGTAATCCGAACATAGCGATCTCCGCTCTGTATAGGTGTGTGGTCCCGGGATGTGGTGGGACGGATCGATCCTGAAGTGTTCGGGCTTTTTGGTCCAGACCTGAAGGACATGCTCGTAGGGCGTGAGGCCACGCAGGGGCTTTAGCCGACGTGGACTTGCTTTGCAAAAGTGGAGAGCTCTTTTCCTAAAAGAGGAGGGCTCCGATGGCAGACCGGAAGCAGACCTTTATCTCTGAGTTTCGTCTGAGGCGATGCGACTGGCGCAGACGAGCGAGCGGTCTCGCCGGGAGATCGCCGCTGATCTCGGCGTCGGGCTCTCGACGCTGCGCAACTAGATTGACGGCCGGCGTGAGCGGGAGATGGACTGCCCGCCGGCCGAGCGACAGGAAGACATGGCTGCCGAACTCAAGCGGCTGCGCCGCGAGAACGAGGTGCTGCGCCAGGAACGCGAAATCCTGAAGCAGGCCACGGCTTTTTTCGCCAAAGAGGGAAGTCGATGAGGTTCCACCTCGCCGACGTGGCGAAGAAGGGCTTCTTAGTCGCGCACCTGTGCAAGGTCCTCGACGTCAGTCCGAGCGGCTACTTTGCCTGGAAGGACCCTCCAGCCTCGGTGCGGCAGCGCGAGGCGCTCCGCCTTCACGCTCGCGCATGAGACGTACGGCAGCCCTCGCTTGACGCACGAGTTGCGCGAGCAGGGCTTCGCGGCAGGCCGGCGGCGCGTGGCCCGGCTGATGCGGGAGAACGGGCTCAAGGCCCGCCAGCCGCGCCGCTTCCGACGCACGACGGACAGCGGCCATGCCTTACCAGTCGCGCCCAACCACCTCGATCAGAACGCCACGGCGGCGGGACCGGATCGGAAATGGGGCGCGGACATCCCCTAGAGCGGTTTCGGTTTAATCTGGGTCGTATCCTGCCGCGCCGAAGAAGTTTGCGGCCTCGTCGGGCGTGACGGCATCGACGAGCCGCCCGATCGTGGTCCAGAGCCCTTCGCGCGTGAGCTCGGCGGCCTTGCGCAGCCCCGCCTTCAACTTCGAGAACGCCATCTCGATCGGATTGAAGTCCGGCGAGTAGGGCGGGAGGAACAGGAGCCGCGCGTCCGCCGCCTCGATCGCCGCGCGCACGGCCGGCCCTTTGTGGCTGACGAGATTGTCCATGATCACGATGTCCCCGGGTGCGAGTTCGGGCACCAGAACCTGATCGACGTAGACTTGGAAGGCGTCGCGGTTGATCGGCCCGTCGAGCACGAACGGCGCGGCGATCCTGGACAGGCGCAGGCCCGCCACTGGAACAAGGCTACGACAAGATGCTAGGCCCGTCACACGGAAATTCGGATTACTATTTGAAGATTAGAATCAACAACCATACAAAATACCAACTCTTCCCGGAAGATCTATATGGGTCCCGCGATTATGATTATTTGAGAGATCGTTCCCCGTATGCGCCTTGCGTATTTTTTTGCATGGTGGCGTGTGCGCCTGCCATCGAGTACACGGAGCCTGAAGATCCACTATACAAACGACGGGATGCCCGTCATTGCGAACCGCCAGTACCTCACATCGCAAGCCACCGCCTGGGATCTTGGATCAGTAAGCGTTAGATCGGCTGGGCAGGATGTGTAGCGCTGTTGCAAACAGGATCTTGAGATTCAGAGCGAGGCTGCGATTCTCGACGTACCAAAGGTCAAGCTCGATCCGACGTTGCATGTCAGCCAACTCAGGCGTAGCGCCGCGCGACCCATTGATCTGAGCCCAGCCAGTGATGCCGGGCCGCACGGCAAACCGCTCATGATATGTCGAGATCAGTGCGCCATAGTGTCTATCGTGAGCCAACGCATGGGGGCGCGGGCCGACCAGCGCCATCTCACCGCGCAGTACATTGAGCAGCTGCGGCAGCTCGTCCAAGCTCGTCTTACGCAGCAACCCACCCAGCCCGGTCAATCGCGCATCGCCACGCTGGGCCTGCTGCACGACAGCGCTATCCTCCTGCACGTGCATAGTTCTAAACTTGTAGATTAGGAACGTGCGCCCGTTCCGGCCAGTACGGGTCTGGCGGAACAAGGCTGGTCCTGTGCTATCCACCCGGATCAACAAGGCTACAACGGCAAGCAACGGAGCGAGTAAAGCCAAGATCATAGCTGCAATAGCTACGTCAAAACCAAGGCGCAAAACAAATTTTGAATCCGGAAAAGCATTCGACCCAGCCACCTCCACTTCGCGGCAGCTGATCAACTCACGCCTGATTGCGTCCACCATCTAAGCTCACCACTAGCGGAATGCCCCGCTCTAAGTGGAGCCGAACGCTCTGTTGATTGAATTCTTCAAAATCATATCTTATAATGAGCCTTTCCGCAATAGGCATATTAATGCCAAATTAACTGCGCTACGAAGTCTGGCACAGGCGCGCAAGCAATTTAGTGCCTACAAGCCGTCGACTACTTGACGCGGATAGATTTAAATTGCCAACAGAAACCGATATGGCGAGTTGGCCCAACCGCTTGGTAGGCTCAGACGCGCCTATGCTTCGTGAAGAGATCGAGGCGGGACAGTGTGGGCGATTTGCCGTTCGGCATTTTTTAGCCTGGGAACAGCGGGCATGTTAGACATCCAGCCCAACGTCGCTTCTTGGTGCCGCCGGATCGAATGCCTTTCCAAAACTCTCCTGGTCGCTGAGGGTCTCATCAAGAAGATGACGCCAACAGTTTTGAGATGGTAGGTCCAAGAGGATTTGAACTTGCAACTAGACTGTCATAAGCGATCGGCTCTATCCATTGAGCTTCAGCCCCCGGGAACTGCGTAGGCCTCGTCGCCCTGGAGGCGCAACTACGTCCTACAAGGCGGCAGAGGTGCGGACGGCCTTACTCGGCAGCCTCGGAGTTCTCGGCGTCTTCTTGATCGTCCTCGGAAGCACCTTCGTCCTGTGCGGCCGCCGCGGGAGCACCAACGCGGTACTTATCCCCGTGCCGCTCCAACTCACCGCCGTTGGCCATCACGCTAAGATACGTGTTTAGGGTGCTAGCCGCCACATCTGTCAGATGCTCGGTGATCTCTACGTGCGTCAGTCCCTCGGATCCGGTCTCTTTAAGAAGCGCTTTCAACCGCCCCTTCGCGGAGTTGGCCCGGGGTTCGCACGGCTTGGCCAAGCGCCACGATCTCTCGCGCACCCTCGTACGGGTCTTGGTGCAGAAGCACGAGCCCGGCGCGTCCGACGACCGCGCGGCCGCCGCCGACACGATCCAAGCCTACGAGGCGCGCATCGCCGCGCTTGAACGGCTTGTCGGCCGGCAAGCGTTTGAGCTTGGGTTTTATAAAGAGGCTCTGCGTCAGGGACTGCCGCCCAGAAGCGGGCCTACGTCCGTGATCACCGGCCCGGCCGCCTACGGTCCGCGCACTACGGTCTACAACCGCTTCAACCGCTAGTCGCGACCGCGGCTTTTGGAAAGCCATGCTCGCCGCGCCGGCCGAGGCCGGATGGGCGGGCGATGCGGCCGCCCTCGACAGTAGCTACGTCCGAGCCCACCGCTCAGCCCATGGCGGCAAAGGGGGCAAAAGCACAGGCCATCGGCCCGTCGCGTGGCGGCCAGACCACCAAAATCCACGCGCTCACCGATGTCCTCGGCCGTCCAGGCGTTCTGGTGCTGACGCCGGGCAACGCCAGCGACGTGACCACCGCCCCGGCGGTGCTGGCCGAAGCGCCTGGCCGGATCCGGCGTCTGGCCGCCGACAAGGGCTACGACGCCGACTGGCTGCGCGCTGACCTACGCAAGAACGGCATTACGCCGGTCATTCCAGGTAAACGCAGCCGAAAGCGGAAGATCCGCCATGACAGGCCCCGCTATCGGGAGCAGTGGCGGATCGAGACCACCTTCAACCGCCTCAAAGACTTCCACCGGATTGCCACCCACTACGACAAACTCGCCCGCAACTACGCCTCGACCCTCGCTCTGGCCGCCATCATCGCATTCTGGTGCTGATCGAGTCCAAACCCTAGGTCCGCTCACGGCCAAACAGCCCAGCGTCCGTCTATGGCAGGGGCGGCCTGGTTGGTTAGCGAGTTCGGTAAGCATGCCTCTGATCAGACCGTGGACCGTTATTGCGATCGCAACCGATACAGACACGCGGGTTCCACGGCCGATCCAAAGGGTTCTGCCGGACGCTCAATATGTCAAGCGTCACCATTGAGGCTTTCCATGGGGCAACGTGTTTAATCTGTGGTGGCATGGCAAAGTAGGTGTTTATCTCGGCCGCCGACCCATCCTGCGTAGCTACCAACAGCACAAAAGTACCTACGAACGAAACCAAGACCGACCGAACTGACATTCTGTCCCTCCAGACTGGCGCTCGTTCTAATCAGTACGGATCAACGTGATAAGGACAGCTGAGCGGTCGGCGATGATATGAGACCACATGAGTCAAATGAGCCACACCTTTGGCTGCCTGGCATTCAACGACCGCATATGGGAATGCAAAAGCCGGAAAGGAGAACCGTTCGCCCCCTTCGCCTCATCTCCTTCATGCCGCGAAAGCTCTTTCAGGAAACATCACGATGCCGGACAGAATTTTGAATTGTCAAATTTGGATGACGGAAAACAGACGCAAGATACTGCTTGAACAGCAGTTCTCCGCAACCAAACACCACTCAGATGGCGTAGCCACACCTGCTATTGCGCAGAATAATCCGCTCATTCGCAATTAGCAAACACGTTGCCAATCTATCTTACCTTCAAGATGCATCCGAACAATACTTAGCGATTAAAAGTAAGCACGTTCGACTAGCCATTAAAAAACGAAAGACCGCTACGACGAAATCACCATGACTTTGGGGAAATTCTCATTAACAGCTTAAGAGCCAGTCTTGATATAGGCGATCTTGAAAAGTGCTTATCTACGAAATAAGCAGCGCTTTCGAGTCTTCTTTTGCTGGGCTTAGCCTTGATTTTACTTTTCCCCCATCCGAAATCGTGAACGACAGGCTGAAGCACCATCGTTACGACTCGAAAACTTGAGGCGTGTGCCCGCCAACATAAATCCTCATCTTCATAATACATGAAAAAATTTTCATCAAAGTTTCCAACATTTTTAAGTAAATCCGCAGACAAAATCATCGATGCCCCACAAACCCAATCAACATCTACGATCGAACTCGAATTAGTCGACTTGTCTAGACTCTGCCCCATAAGGAATGTGTCACCATGCCTCGTTCTACTTATAGACAAAATACGCTTAATCAATAAACTGTCGCGAGCTACCATCTTTATAAAGCTATCCATTTTAACGCATTGAATAAATTTCTTTAAGACTGTCATGCGAGTGTATGCATGACTTTGTGCCCGACCATCTGGGAACTGAAGTGGCAGCCCCAAAATGCCAATGGAATTATCCATGCTCACTGCCTCAATTGCAACATCAAGACTCCGACCGCAGAGATAAGCATCGCTATTATGCAGATAATAATATTTGGCCTGAAAGCGACTGAACGCTAAATTATTTCCGCCGCCAAAGCCAATATTTTTATCTGAATAAATAAAACGGATTTTCGGGCTGATATTACAAATGAGTCCCATGCTCCCATCCGTGGAATCATTATCTACAACCACCACCAAATAGTCCTCGTAGCGAAAATTGTCGATTATACTTCTCACCGATTTGACTAATGTCGCGGCGCCATTGTAATTGACAATTACGATACATACGTCTGTTGTCTCCTTAACGGTTTGTCTCATTCCACCCTCAAACGGTATTTGCGACTGTCGATCCAGCCGCAATATCCAGATCATCCGACGATTCATCGGGCATTCATCAACCCATGCCACCTTACGTCCCGGCAGCTCAAGCCTATAAAATGCGTCGAACCCGATAAATCAGCGTCTTACAGCCAGATTGCCTACCATAAAGAATCGTCGTTACCTAAATTTTTTTAAGATGCCAAAATTAGAATGACCTGTAGATGCTCGAGTGAATGACGATAATCTAAGTCATTGGAAGCTGATCTCGACCAATTCTAACTCACCATTCAAATAGGTAAAAAGGCTGC
>NZ_JALNUM010000172.1:0-9502 GCF_026540795.1 Methylobacterium sp. GC_Met_2 | reverse complement strand
AAGATCAGGTCGCCGATCTGCCAGCGGCCCGGCTCCTCGCCGATCGGCGCCACGGTGACGCCGGCGGCCCGGAGCGCATACACGGCATCGAGGACGGGTTCAGGCATATCCATTTCTTCCTTGGATCCTTCGACTTTCGTCGAATTTTGAAACTTCTCGCCCATGAGACGCGTAACGACTGACCTTGCGGGTATCATGGCAGTTTTCGAGGGGTCCAATGCATCATCTGGCAATGACATTCGTAGCGTTGGCTGGACTGACAACCTCTGCTCTGGCGCAGCACCCACAACCGAGACGAGAATCAACGGAGACAAAGTCCGAAATCAATAGTGATGCAAAAGCTCAGGAAACCAAGCAACTGGTCGAACAGGCGAAAGAAAGACAAAAAGCGGTAGACCAACATAATTCGAACTTATGGAAGCGTTGGATCTACGCTGTTTGCGTGAGGTGTAGCTGGACGCCGAAAAACGTGCGGATTGTGCACACTAATCCATCACGCGTCCTGATTGGCATACCGGCTGCGGAAGATGATGCGCGTGAGCGGGCTGGTATGCGCGTAGGGATTTGAAACCGTTGGCATCAACGGTGCTCCGGTTGGTCAACGGGAAGGCGTCCGCTGTGCGCAGCGCGTCGACGGGGTCGGTGTCGTCGATCATGCCAGCGCGATCAGCATCCGGACGCGGGCCTTCGCCTCAATGTCGTGATCGGCCGCGGCCGGGTCGTCGGTGATCGCGCGCTCCACGATCCGCCGGGCTAACGGCGGGCTCTTGCCGATGCCCTGGATGAAGCCGCCGAGGCGCGCCATGATGCGATCGACGATCGGCAACTGATCGATGCCGGTCCCGCTCATCCCTGAACCAGAAAGCCCATGATGATGGCGGCCTTCACCATCGTGCGCTGTGGACCGGGCTTGGTCGCATCATCGGCCGGCAGCGCTTTGGCCTGCGGGTGCATCTGAATCGCCTTGGCCACGTCGATGGTGTGGCCGGACTTGAAGGCGAACGGCGGGGCCGATCCGTCCGCGAGGTAGGCCGCGGTCGCCGCCTCGATCTCTTCGTCCGACACCTCGGATTTGTGGCGTAGGTCGCCGACGCTGGGGATCTCTTTGGCCATCGGGGAGGCGTAGCGCGGGCCGGAGGTCGAGTCGAGGCGAGCCCAAACGGTTTGACAATCAGCCGCTTAAGCCCTTGAAAACGGTGGTACGGTTTGCCGCGATTTATCGAGCCAACCTGACCTGACCGGTATCTTGGACCGAGCTGATTGAGAGGCTACTGCATGGTGGCGGCCATGGGTAGCCGGAAGGCCAGATCCGGGTAGCTGACGGGCGCGGGCGGCCGACAGCCCAGCGACGAATGCGGTTGTAGGTGGTTTGCCATCGACCGATCACGATCTGCGCCTCCTTCAGCGAGTAGAAGATCTCCTGGCGTAGGCACTCGTCGCGCAGCTTGCCGTTGAAGCTCTCGCAAGTCACCATTCTCCCACGGGGATCCTGGCGCGATGTACTGGATCTGTGAGCCAGCTTTGGCGACCCATTTGCGCAACGCATTGGAGATCATCTCTGGGCCATTGCCGCAGCGAATGTGCTCCGGGATGCCGTGCAGGCACATCGCGTCGGCCAGCGCCTCGATCACGCCGACGCTGGTGATGCGCCGCACCACCTTCAGCGCGAGGCAGGCCCGGCTGTGCTCGTCGATCAGCGTTAGGATCCGCAGAGAGCGCCCATCGTGCGTCTGGGCTTGCACGAAGTCGAAGCTCCAGACGTGATTGCGGTGAAGCGGTCGTAGCCGCACGCAGGGGCCGTCGTTCAGCCACAGGCGGCTGCGGGGTCTATGTCGGCTGGGGACCTTCAGCCCCTCGCGACGCCAGATGCGCTGAACCCGGTCTTTGCCTACCTGCCAGCCGGCTGCCTGTAGCAGCGCGGTGACTCGGCGGTAGCCGTAGCGTCCGTACTCGGACGCCAGGGCGATCATGGCCTGGGTCAGTGCATCCTCGTCGGCCAGCACGGTAGGCACGTAGCGTTGCGTGCCGCGGTGCTAACCGACGATCCGGCAGGCGTGACGTTCCGAGAGGCCGTACTTCTCACGGATGCCGTCCACCGCCTGCCTGCGTCGCTCGGGGGCTACAAGTTTCCCGAGGCGACGTCCGCCAGCACCTGACCCACCAAAGAAAGGTCGGCGACGAGCCGGCGCAGACGAGCGTTCTCGCGCTCCAGATCCTTCATCTTCCTGGCTTGATCGACCTGAAGGCCGCCGTACTCCTTGCGCCAGCGGTAATAGCTCTGCTCGGAGATCTCCGCCCCCCTGCATGCAAGGGCCAAACTCTTGCCCTGGGCAGTCTGCACCTCAATCTGGCTCAGCTTGAGCACGACCTGCTCCGCGTTCGTCTTCTGGCCTCGCCGCATGTCCAACTCCTTTGGTCATGGCTGATCCTCTCAATCAGCCATGACCAAAGCCAGCCGGTCAGGCCAATGACAGGCGGGTGATCAGCGGCATCCTGCATGTCCTGAAGGTCGGCTGCCGCTGGCAGGATACGCCCTCCGCCTACGGCCCCCACACGACGATTTACAACCGCTACAACAGGTGGTCTCAGCGCGGGATCTGGCAGCGGCTGTTTGCCAAGATCGCTGCCACAGGTCCTGTCCCCGACGAACTGATGCTCGATGCCACGCACGTGAAGGCCCACCGCTCGGCATCGGGCGGAAAAGGGGGGCCTGGAGCCAGGCCATCGGTCGCTCGCGCGGCGGTTTCACGAGCAAAATCCATTGCTTGGCCGATGGTCGTGGCCGACCAGTTGCGTTCGCCCTGACGCCCGGCCACGTGGCCGACATCAGCATGGCGCTGCCCCTGGTGCAGGTCGTGGTGTCGCCCAAGCGCCTGATCGCCGACAAGGCCTACGATGCGCAGAGCCTGAGGGACTGGCTGAAGAGCTACCGGATGATCGCCACCATCCCGTCCACGGCCACACGGACGGTGCCCTACAAACACAGTCGGATCGCCTACCGGCGGCGGAACCGGATCGAGCGCCTGTTTGGTCATCTTAAGAACTGGCGGCGCGTCGCAACCCGCTACGACCGCTTGGCCCGCAACTACCTCGCCGCCGTCGCCCTAGTTTCTTTTGTCAGCGCATGGACTTGAATGCGTCCCCTACCTAGGGTGGCGCGTCGGCGACGTTGAAAGCCGGCGACAGATCATTGCAGGCCCGGATGCGCACCACGCCGCTGCCCCGGCTTGCCGCCGTCGACAGCCGCATGCCGGCGAGCGGCGCCGTGCAGGCCTTGGCCTCGGCCACGACCTCCTCCTCGGGCGCCAGGATGTTGGCGGCGTTCTCGATCTCGCGCTTCTTGACCAGGGTCAGGGCCGGTCAGTTCACGGTCCCGGCCTTCTCGCCGCCCCCGATCGCAGGACGCTCGGCGACAGCCCGAGCTTCGACTGACCCGGGGCGGCCGCGCTCGAGGCGCGTTCGGCGGACTTTTCTTCAGATTGCGCCTCGTGGCCTATGTTCGATATCCGCCGGATCCTGAACGCTGATCGACAGGATGCACGCGACAAAACTGCGATCACCACGTATCTAATTTTGCATTGGAATTTCGAACGAATAAAATCAGAACGATACTTGCTCTTCTGTCCGCAATGCCGATCCTTATGAGCTCCAGAGCAGGTTCGAGGCCGACCGACGCCATGACACCGTACGACCGAGGCACAGCGGATGAATGCCCGCTGACTCCTGACTCGCGTTATCCAACGCCATCCCTTCAAGCTGGCCGCATCTGAGCGTCGATACCTCACCTGTACTGAGATCGACTTTGGATCACACGTCGAGCGTGGTCTCCCGCTCCCAGGCGGTGAAATGGGCGCAGTAGCTGTTCCACTCGCCCTGTTTCAGCTTGAGGTAGGCGGACGAGAAGGCGCTTCCCAGATTCGTCCGCAACGCCTCATCGGCCTCGAAGGCGCGCAGGGCGTCCAGCAGGTTGAGCGGCAGGCGCGGGGCGTCGGCGACCGTGTGGCCGTCCCGGTACATGTCGATGTCGCTGTGCGGCCCGGGATCGGCGGCGTTCGCCAGCCCGTCGAGGCCCGCCGCCAGGATCGCCGCCTGGAGCAGGTAGGGGTTGGCCGCGCCGTCGGGCAGGCGCAGCTCGAACCGGCCCGGGCCGGGCACCCGGACCATGTGGGTGCGGTTGTTGCCGGTCCAGGTCACGGCGTTCGGCGCCCAGGTCGCCCCCGAGATCGTGCGCGGCGCGTTGATGCGCTTATACGAATTGACCGTCGGGTTGGTGATCGCGGCCAGCGCGGGCGCGTGCCGCATGATCCCGCCCAGGAAATGCCGGCCCCGGGCCGACAGGCCGAACGGCATCTCGGGATCCGCGAAGGCGTTCTCGGTGCCGGCATTGTTCCACACCGAGACGTGGCAGTGGCAGCCGTTGCCGGTGAGCCCCGGGAACGGCTTCGGCATGAAGGTCGCCCGCAGGCCGTGCCGCTCGGCGACCGACCGGACCATGAACTTGAAGAAGGCGTGCTTGTCGGCGGTGGCCAGCGTGTCGTCGTACTCCCAGTTCATCTCGAACTGGCCGTTCGCGTCCTCATGGTCGTTCTGGTAGGGCTTCCAGCCCAAAGCCAGCATGTGGTCGCAGATCTCGGCGATCACGTCGTAGCGGCGCATCAACGCCTGCTGGTCGTAGCAGGACTTCTCCGCCCGGTCGTGGTGATCGGAGATCGCCGCCCCGTCCGGGCTCAGCAGGAAGAACTCCGCCTCGACCCCGGTCTTGACCCGCAAGCCCTCGGCGGCGGCCCGCGCCACGAGCTGCTTCAGCACCACCCGGGGTGCCTGATCGACGGGGGCGTCCGCCATGGTGCAGTCGGCCGCCACCCAGGCGACGTCCGGCTTCCAGGGCAGGCGGATCACCGAGGCGGCGTCCGGCATCGCGAACAGGTCGGGATGGGCCGGGGTGAGGTCGAGCCAGGTGGCGAAGCCAGCAAAGCCGGCGCCGTCGCGCTGCATGGCGCCGATCGCCTGCGCGGGCACCAGCTTGGCGCGCTGGCAGCCGAACAGGTCCGTGTAGGAGATCATGAAGTACCGCACGCCGTGCTCGGCGGCGTAGGCGGAAAGGTCGGTCGTCACGGCAGCCCCCTGAGCGCGGATCGGTTGGGGACCGGCCGCGCCCGAACCGGCGCGACCGGCGGGGTCGAAGGGCCTAGAAGCCCGCTTTGCCCGGGTACCAGTCGGTCCCGGCCAGCGGCACGCGAGCCATGGCGGCGGCCTCTAGGGTCAGCGCCACGAGGTCCTCGGGCTCCAGATTGTGCAGGTGGTTGTGGCCGCAGGCGCGCGCGATCGTCTGCGCCTCCAGGGTCATCACCTTCAGGTAGTTGGCAAGCTTCCGGCCGGCGCGCACCGGGTCGAGGCGGGCCGCCAGTTCGGGATCCTGCGTGGTGATGCCCGCGGGGTCGCGGCCCTCGTGCCAGTCGTCGTAGGCGCCCGCGGTGGAGCCGAGCTTGCGGTACTCCTCCTCGTAGGCCGGGTCGTTGTCGCCGATGGCGACGAGCGCCGCGGTACCGATGGAGACCGCGTCGGCCCCCAGCGCGATCGCCTTGGCGACGTCGGCGCCCGAGCGGATGCCGCCGGAGATCACGAGTTGCACGCTCCGATGCAAGCCGAGATCCTGCAGCGCCTGCACGGCGGGCCGGATGCAGGCCAGCGTCGGCTGGCCGACATGCTCGATGAACACGTCCTGGGTCGCCGCCGTGCCGCCCTGCATGCCGTCGAGCACGACGACGTCGGCGCCGGCCTTCGCGGCGAGCGCGGTATCGTAATAGGGCCGCGCGCCGCCGACCTTCACGTAGATCGGCTTCTCCCAGTCGGTGATCTCGCGCAACTCGCCGATCTTGATCTCGAGGTCGTCCGGTCCGGTCCAGTCCGGGTGGCGGCAGGCGGAGCGCTGGTCGATGCCCTGGGGCAGATCGCGCATGGCGGCGACGCGGTCGGAGATCTTCTGGCCGAGCAGCATGCCGCCGCCGCCGGGCTTGGCGCCCTGGCCGACCACCACCTCGATGGCATCGGCGCGCCGGAGGTCGCGCAGGTTCATGCCATAGCGGGAGGGCAGGTACTGGTAGACGAGGATCTCGGAATGGCCGCGCTCCTCATCGGTCATGCCGCCGTCGCCGGTGGTGGTGGAGGTGCCGGCCAGGCTCGCGCCGCGGCCCAGCGCCTCCTTGGCGTTGGCGGAGAGGGATCCGAAGCTCATGCCGGCGATGGTGATCGGGATCTTCAACGCGATCGGCTTCTTCGCAAAGCGTGTGCCGAGGGTGACGCCGGTCCCGCAGGTTTCCCGGTAGCCCTCCAGGGGATAGCGCGACATCGAGGCGCCGAGGAACAGCAGGTCGTCGAGATGCGGGAGCTTGCGCTTCGTGCCGCCGCCGCGGATGTCGTAGATGCCGGTGGCCGCGGCCCGGCGGATCTCCGCCAGGGTGTGGTCGTCGAAGGTCGCCGACTTGCGCGGCGGCATCGGCGGGTTCTGGTAGGTCATGCCCGGTCTCCCGCTCAGTAGGCGTCGGCGTTGTCGATGTTGAAGCTGTAGAGCGTGCGGGCCGAGCCGTAGCGCCGGAACTCTTCGGGCCGCACGTCCGTGACCCCGGCCCGGTCGAGCAGGGCCGCGAGGTGCTCCACGTGCTCGGGGCGCATCGGCTTCTCGATGCAGTCGGCGCCGAGGCTCTTCACGCTGCCGCGGACGAACAGCTTCGCCTCGTAGAGCGAGTCCCCCAGAGCCTCGCCGGCATCGCCCAGCACCACCAAGGAGCCGGACTGGCCCATGAAGGCCGACATGTGCCCGATCGAGCCGTGCACGACGATGTCGATCCCCTTCATAGAGATGCCGCAGCGCGAGGCCGCGTTGCCCTTGATAACCAAGAGGCCGCCGCGCCCGGTGGCGCCGGCATATTGCGAGGCGTCGCCCTCGATCACGACGGTGCCGGACATCATGTTCTCGGCAACGCCCGGGCCCGCCGAACCCTGCACCGTGACGGTGCCGCCGTCGTTCATGCCGGCGCAGTAATAGCCGACCGAGCCGCGCACCGTGACGCTGACGGGCCCGTCGATCCCGACCGCCACCGCGTGCTGGCCCCGCGGGTTCAGCACCTCGAAGGCGGTGTCGTTGGCGCCCGGAGCGACGCCGTGGAGGGCTTGGTTCAGGGCGCGCAGGGGCGTCGCCGCCAGATCGAAGACGGGCATGGGCGAGATCCGTGGACGAGATCCGTGGGCGAGATCCGTGACGGGCGGGAAGCGGGGCGGCTCAGGCGGCCTGCCGCTGGTCCCAGAAGTAGACGGTCGCCGGCTCGGGCTCCCAGATCCGGGCGGCCTCGATCCCCGGCAGGCCGACCAGCGCCCGGTACTCCGAGCCGAAGGCGACGTAGCGCTCGGTCTCGGCCATGATCGCGGGCTTGCAGGCGATCGGATCGCGCAGCACCCCGAAGCCGGAGCGCGTGCCGACCACGAAGGTGAAGAACCCGTCGAGATCCTCCAGCGCCCCGGCGAGGGCCGCGCCAAGATCCCGGCCCCGCGCCATCGCGGTGGTGAGATAGGCGGCCGCAACCTCGGAATCGTTCTGCGTCTCGAACACCATGCCGTCGCGGGCGAGGCTCCGGCGCAGGTTGTTGTGGTTCGACAGCGAGCCGTTATGGACGAGGCACTGGTCGGCGCCCGTGGAGAACGGGTGTGCGCCCAGCGTGGTGACGGCCGATTCCGTCGCCATCCGGGTGTGGCCGATACCGTGGGTGCCCGACATCCCGGCGATGCCGAAGCGTGCGACCACGTCCTTCGGCAGGCCGACCTCCTTGTAGATCTCGACGCTCTCGCCCGCCCCCATCACGCGCAGGTCCGGCGAGACGCCCTTCAGCGCGCCCCGCGTCGCGTCGAGCCGGTCGGACGCCACGGTGATCACCGCGTGCGAGTTCTTCACCGCAACCCGCGCCGAGCCGCCGGACACCTCCGCGAGACGCTGCTCCAGGGCGGGGAAATCCGCCCGGGCCCGAGCCGATTGCACGGTGATCTTCGACTGGCCGGGCGTCGGCGCCCCGTAGATCGCGAGGCCCGCCGAATCCGGCCCGCGATCCGTCATGGTCACGAGCATGTCGGCGAGCAGCGCACCGAGCTGCGGCTCCAAGGCCGGGTCTTTCAGGAACAAGCCGACGATGCCGCACATGGCACCACCTCCGTTGCGGGTACGCCCGGATCATAGGCGGCCCCGACGGCCGAAATCAACCGTCAAGAAATAAAATTTCTTCTCAGGAATACGATCCGGACGTTCAGTCGGGTGTGCCCGCCTGCGGGTAGGCGATGACCGACAGGTAGCGGGCCGGCAGCACGCGCAGCTCGGAAGGCCCGTGCGGGGCGTCGGCGTCGAAGAACAGGCTGTCGCCCGGCCGCATGTGGAAGTGCCGGTTGCCGTGCCGGTACAGCACCTCGCCCTCCAGCATGTAGAGGAACTCCAGGCCCGCGTGCTGGAAGGTCGGGAACACGTCCGAATCGGTGGTGAGCGTGATCAGGTACGGCTCGACCGTGACCCCGCTGGCGTTCTCGTGGATGTGCCCGAGCAGGTTGTACTGGTGCCCGGCCCGCGTCCCGCGCCGCTCCAGCTCGACCCCCTCGCCGGCTTTGACGAAGACCGCGTCGCGGACCTCCTCGTAGCGCCGAAAGAAGCCGGTGATCGGCATGCCGAGCGCCTGCGCGAGCGCCTGCAGCGTCGTCAGCGACGGCGAGATGTTGCCGTTCTCGATCTTGGACAGCATGCCCGGCGACAGGCTGGTGGCGGCGGCGAGGTCGGCGGAGGTGAGGCCCAGCTGCTTCCGGCGCTCCCGCACCGCGTGGCCGATCGCCCGTTCGAGGTTGTTCTCGCGCGGCTCGCGCAGGGCGTGCGGATCCTGCGACAGGAGAGGTTCCCCCGCCTGCCCCGCCGCCCGGTTCGAAGAGCCTGACGGCATGGCGGGTCCTCTCCTCAGCCGATCGCGGGCTCCGGCCGCGCGGACTTCGAGGCGCCGTGCCGCGGCGTCCCGTGTCTGTCAACGGCACGCGGTCCGAGCCATGGCCGAAACCGGACACCGGGAGGGTACGCGGCGTCGCGGAGCCTCCTCGGTGACGCCGTGCCGGCCGTCCAGAGGCGTCGCCCGCGGCTCGACACCGAGACGGTGACCTGACAGGTGCCGGGAGGTCGAGACCGGCCTGTCGCCGACGGTCGGGGGCCGGATGGGGAGCGCCTTATGCTGACGGAGGGCGAACGGAGCGTAACCGGGAGCGTCCGGCCTGTCGGGCGCGGAGCGGCCCGCATCCCATGCCACGGGCAGGCCGCGTGAACGTCCTCCGCCTGACCGCGGGCCGCGGCTATGCCGCCGCAACGCGCTGGTTCGTCGGCGGCGCGGCGGCGGCGCTGCTGCTGGCCGACCTCGCCGTCACCAGCCTCCACCCCTGAGCCGACCTGCGGCGCCTGCTGGCCGGCCTGATCCACCCGGACTTCCCGTCG
>NZ_JALNUM010000171.1:0-9617 GCF_026540795.1 Methylobacterium sp. GC_Met_2 | reverse complement strand
TGTTCTGCAGCCTTCGAACGCATCGAACCGCGATCTGTGAATATTGCAGCTCGCACGGGAGAGGGGACCTGCGCACCATCTTGCGGCCGAGTTGCCAAACCCGATGTGTGAATCCGCCAGCCGCGGGGTGGGCGAACCGAAGCGTCTAACGGATCGCCCACATCCTCACCCGCGCCGGTATCGGCCGCAAAAGCCCACGGATATTCTGCATGCGATGACCGCGAGCGCCGATCAACGGCGCCGCATCCAACAAAAAACAGGGAGAGAACCATGACGCTCCGCCACCGCGCCGCGGCGCTGCTCGGGACTCTGTGCGCGTTCAGTGCCGGCGCGGCGCTGGCCGCCGACCTCGTGCCGGTGAAGATCGGCGTGCTGAACGACCGCTCCGGCGTCTACTTCGATTCCACCGGCGAGGGTTCGGTGGTAGCCGCCCGGATGGCGGTCGAGGATTTCAAGCCGGAGGAACACGGGCTGAAGGTCGAAGTCGTCGCCGCCGACCACCAGAACAAGCCCGATGTCGGCGCCTCGATCACCCGGCAATGGTACGACCGCGACGGCGTCGATGCGGTGTTCGATGTGCCGACCTCCTCGGTGGCGCTCGCCATCGCGCAGATCACCAAGGAGAAGAACAAGGCCTTCATCAATTCGGGCGGCGGCACCGCCGACCTGACCGGCCCGGCCTGCACGCCCAACACCGTGCACTGGACCTACGACACCGCGGCGCTCGCCAACGGCACCGGCAAGGCCATGCTCAAGCGCGGCGGCAAGTCCTGGTACTTCATCACCGCGGATTACGCCTTCGGCCTCGCCCTGGAGCGCGACACCAAGGCCGTGGTGGAGAAGAACGGCGGCACGGTCGTCGGCGGCGTGCGCACGCCCTTCCCGAACCCGGACTTCTCCTCGTTCCTGCTCCAGGCTCAAGGATCGGGCGCCCAGGTGATCGGGCTCGCCGATGCCGGGCTGGATGCCGCCAACGCCATCAAGCAGGCGCACGAATTCGGCATCCGCCAGGGCGGCCAGACCCTCGCGGCCCTGCTGATCGCGATCACCGACATCCACTCCCTGGGCCTGGAGGTGGCGCAGGGGCTCGCCTTCACCGCCTCGTTCTACTGGGACCTCAACGACGGCACCCGGGCCTTCGCGAAACGGTTCGAGACGCGCATGTCCGGCAAGAAGCCGACCTCGTACCAAGCGGGCGTCTATGCCAGCACGCTGCACTACCTGAAGGCGGTGGCGGCGCTGCACTCGGCCAAGGACGGCGCCGCGGTGGTGGCCAAGATGAAGGCACTGCCGACCGACGACCCCCTGTTCGGCCAGGGCACGATCCGGCCGGACGGGCGCAAGATCCACCCGATGTACCTGTTCGAGGCCAAGGCGCCCTCGGAATCCAAGGGCGAATGGGACCTCTACAAGGTGCTGGAGACGATTCCCGCCGAGCAGGCCTTCCGCCCGATGCGCGAGGGCGGCTGCCCGCTGGTGGCCGGCATGACGGGCAAGTAGGCGCCTGCGGCTATCCCATCCACCTCCCTCGTCCCGCGAGGCTACCGGATCAGCACAACGCTATGCCGAGGGATCCCCTCGCCCCGCGTGCGGGGAGAGGGCCGCGTCTCCCCCTCGTCGGGGAGCGCGGCGAGGCGGCAGCCGAGGGTGAGGGGGCGGTTCAGGATGAGCCTCCTCCGGAATCGCCCCCTCACCGCCGCTCCGGCTTCGCCTCCGCTTCCCGCACGGACGGCGGGGTCCATGCGGGCCTCTCCCCGCACGCGGGGAGAGGGGAAACCTGCGCTTCAGGCTGAGATCTGTGAACGTCGTAGCATCCTGAGCTGGTGGGTAGGATGGTTGATCCTCACGCCACCCCGATCCGATCCAGGGCCGCCATCGCGTCGTCCGGCAGCCGGAGTTCGGCCGCCGCGAGGTTTTCGTGCAGGTGGCCGAGGGAGGACGTCCCCGGGATCAGCAGGATGTTGGGCGACCGGCGCAGCAGCCATGCCAGCGCCACCTGCATCGGCGTCGCGCCGAGCCCGGCCGCCACCGCCGACAGGCTGTCCGACTGGAGCGGGCTGAACCCGCCCAGCGGGAAGAACGGCACGTAGGCGGTGCCGGACGCCGCAAGATCGTCGATGAAGGCGTCGTCGTCCCGGTGCGCGAGATTGTACTGGTTCTGCACGCAGACGATGTCGGTGATCCGCCGCCCCTCGGCGACCTGACGCGGCGTGGCGTTGCTCAGGCCGATCCGGCGGATCAGCCCCTGCCGCTGGAGATCCGCCAGCACGGTGAGCGGCGCCTCGATCGGCCCCTCCGCCGGCCCGTGGACATCGAACATCAGGCGCAGGTTGACCACGTCGAGGGCATCGACGCCCAGGTTGCGCAGGTTGTCGTGGACCGCCTGGGTGAGTTCCTCGGCCGAGAAGGCCGGGTTCCACGAGGCGTCGGCTCCGCGCTTGGCGCCGACCTTGGTGACGATCACGAGCCCGTCCGGATAGGGGTGGAGCGCCTCGCGGATGATCTGGTTGGTGACGTGCGGCCCGTAGAAGTCGCTGGTGTCGATGTGGTCGACGCCCGCCGCCACGGCTGCGCGCAGCACCGCGACCGCGGCGGCGCGGTCCCTGGGCGGCCCGAACACGCCGGGCCCGGCGAGCTGCATGGCGCCGTAGCCCAGCCGCTTCACGGTCCGGTCTCCGAGCGGGAACGTCCCGGCCTGCGCAATATCCGCGGTGATGTCGGTCATGGCGAATCTCCTGTTGGCGCCCCGGATGTAGACGGCACCGATTGCGCCGATAAGCCGTGACGATCGGCACGGGCCGTGCGCATTCTCGAACAATGACCCAGGATCTCGCCGATCTCACCGCCTTCGTGACCGTGGCGCGGGCCGGCGGTTTTCGCGAGGGCGCCCGCGCCGGGGGCGGGAGCGCGTCGCGCCTCAGCGAGGCCGTGCGCCGCCTCGAAGCCGGGCTCGGCGTGCGCCTCCTGAACCGCACGACCCGCAGCGTCGCGCCGACCGAGGCCGGCGCCCGCCTGCTGGAGCGGCTCGGTCCGGCCTTGGCCGAGGTGGAGTCCGCCCTCGACGTGGTGAACGGGTTCCGCGATCGGCCGGCCGGGACGCTCCGGCTGAACGTGCCGCTGAGCGCGGCCCGGCTGGTGCTGCCGGCGCTCGTGCCGCCCTTCCTGGCGGCGTACCCCGAGATCCGCCTGGAGATCGTCGTCGAGGACGGGTTCGTGGACGTGCTGGCGGCGGGCTGCGATGCCGGCATCCGCTACGACGAGCGGCTGGAGCAGGACATGATCGCGGTGCCGATCGGCCCGCGGCGGCAGCGTTTCGCCACGGCGGCAGCCCCGGCCTATCTCGAAAGGCGCGGACGCCCGGACCATCCGCGTGATCTCCTCGCCCATGCCTGCCTGCTCGGCCGGTTCCCCAGCGGCGCCCTGACGGCGCCCTGGGAGTTCGAGCGCGACGGCGCCATCGTCCGGGTGGACCCGTCCGGGCCGCTGATCGTGCGGGTCGGCGCCAGCGACCTTGCCGTGGCGGCCGCGGTCGCCGGCACCGGGATCGTCCACCTGTTCGAGGACTGGCTGCGCCCGCATCTCGACAGCGGCGCCCTGGAGCCGGTGCTGGAGCCCTGGTGGCAGGAATTCTCCGGCCCGTTCCTTTACTATCCGGGCCGGCGGCACCTGCCGGCGCCGTTGCGCGCCTTCGTGGATTTCGTCAGTGCGCGGCAGCCGGCGCCGGATCCGGCAGTGCGAACACCGTGAGCTGCCCGCCCGGCGCGGTATATTGCGACAGGGCCGCGTAGCCGCCCACCGCCCCCGAGCCGTCGGCCGGGTCGGTCAGCCCCGCCGCCAGCCCGATCCCGGCCCAGCCGCCGATCCCGGAGAGCACCGCCACGTATTGCCTGCCGTCGTGCCGGTAGGTGGTGACGTTGCCCACGATGCCGGACGGGGTCTTGAACCGGTACAGTTCGTGCCCGTCCCGGGCATCGACCGCCTTCAGATAGCCCTCCAGCGTGCCGTAGAAGACGATGTTGCCCGCGGTGGCGAGCGCCCCCGACCAGACCGAGAACGGCTCCGGGATCGACCACGCGATCCGCCCCTTCGCCCCGTCCCAGGCGATGAAGGCGCCGGTCCGGTCGGTGCCCTCCGGCGGGTGCAGGGTGAGCGTCGCGCCGACATAGGGCTGGCCCGGTGTGTAGGTCACCCGGAACGCCTCGTAATCCATGCACATGTGGTTGGTCGGCACGTAGAACAGCCGCGTCTTCGGCGAGTAGGCGGCTGGCTGCTGGTTCTTGGCGCCGAGCGCCCCGGGGCAGATGTTTTTCGTGGTTTCGTCCTCGTCGGCCTCGCCCGGCGCGTAGCGCTTGTCGACCAGAGGCCGGCCGTAATCGGGGGCGGCGGGGTCCATGCCGATCCGGCTCGCCCAGTTGACGCTCGGATCGAATTTCTCCGCCACGAGAAGTTCGCCGGTGGCCCGGTCGAGCGTGTAGCCGAACCCGTTCCGGTCGAAATGGGTCAGCACCTCCCGGGAGCGCCCGCCGATCACCTGCGCGGTGAGGATCATCTCGTTGACGCCGTCATAGTCCCACTGGTCGTGGGGGGTCATCTGGTAGACCCAGCGCGCCATGCCGGTATCGGCGTCACGGGCGAGGATCGACATCGCCCAGCGGTTGTCGCCGGGGCGCTGGGCCGGGTTCCAGGTCGAGGGATTGCCGGTGCCGTAATAGACGAGGTTCAGCGCGGGATCGTACGCGAACCAGCCCCAGCTGCAGGCCCCGCCGGTCCGCCACTGGTCGCCCTCCCAGCTCTTGAGGGACGAATCCCGGCCGATCGGGCGGCCGAGTTCGGTCGTCGTCTCCGGATCGACCAGCATGTCGGCATCCGGCCCGGTGGCGTAGGCCCGCCAGAGGCGCTGTCCGCTGGCCTGATCGTAGGCCGTGACGTGGCAGCGTGCCCCGTACTCGCCGCCGGCCAGCCCGACGATCAGCTTGCCGTGGACCGGCAGGACCGTGGCGGTGTTGGTCTCGCCCCGACCGGGATCGCCGTTCCTGACCGACCACAGCACCCGGCCGGTTTCGGGATCGAGGGCGACGACCGTCGTGTCGGCTTGCTGGAGGAACAGGCGCCCGTCCGCGTAGGCCAGCCCACGCGAGACCGTGTCGCAGCACATCACGGCGATGACGCCCGCATCCTGCCGGGGGGCGTAGCGCCACAGGATCTTGCCGTCGTGGTCGAGGTCGAGGGCGTAGACGATGTTGGGGAAGGGCGTGTGCACGAACATCCGATGCCCGACCACGATCGGCGCGCCCTCGTGCCCGCGCAACACGCCGGTGGAGAAGGTCCAGGCGACCTTGAGGCGGCCGACATTGCCGGCGTCGATCTGCGCGAGGTTGGAATAGCGGGTGTTGGCGTAGTCGAGGGTCTGGAGGACCGGCGCCTCGCCCGCCCGCACCACGCCGACGAGGCAGGCCAGCAGCAGGGCCGCAAGGATCGAAGCGCGCATCGGGGGAGTCCTCATCCGATCTTGTTCGCGCAGGCCCCGGCGTTCCCGCACGATCCTCCGGGTCGTCGCGCGCTTTTCCCGCTCCCGCAGTAGCTACGATATTCACCCATGCCCAGCGGACATCGCCGCTGGCGGCGGAGCGCGACCGCCCCCCCCTCTCCCGTGCGGGAGAGGGTTGGGGTGAGGGATGAGAACGCTCAGGATCGAGCACGTGATTGCTGCGCCGACAGGTCGCTCCCTCTCGGATAAACCTGACCCCTCACCCTGTCCCTCTCCCGCACGGGAGAGGAGGCCCGCGCTCGACCCTGCACCGACGTTGCCAGACCGAATGTGTGAATCCGGTAGCCCATAAAGCGGGGAGGGAAACGCACGGATCCGGGCCATCTCTGGAGCAGGGGTCAGAACGGTGAAGCCGCGCGCCCTGCAGGGAAGGGCGCGCGCCGGCACCGGGAGCTGCCGGCCTCACATCCGCTCTTTGACCACCGTTTCGGCCTCGGGATCGGGCTCGTGGCCGGCCTCGCGCAGCAGGGGCACCACCTCGGCCGCCGCGCCTGTGACGAGGTAGCTCAGGTCGAGCCCTTCGCGGATGAAGCCGTGGCCGCGCATGTGCTCGAACAGGGCGAGCAGCGGCGCCCAGAACGCCGCCACCGAGACCAGCACCACCGGCTTGCGATGGCGCCCGAGCTGCGCCCAGGTGAGCTGCTCGACCAGCTCCTCCAGGGTGCCGATGCCGCCCGGCAGGGTCACGAAGGCGTCCGAGCGCTCGAACATCAGGCGCTTGCGGGTGTGCATGTCGGGCACCACCACGGTCTCCTGAATGTCCGCCAGCATGTGCTCGCGCGCCTGGAGGAAGTCCGGGATGATGCCGGTGACGTGGCCGCCGGCGTCGAGCGCGGCGCGTGCCACCGTGCCCATCAGGCCGACATCGCCGCCGCCGTAGACGAGGCGCATCCCGGCCTGCGCGATGGCCGTCCCGAGCACCTCGGCGGCCGCCCGGAAGGCGGGGTCCCGCCCGAAGCCGGAGCCGCAATAGACACAGACTGTCCTCACCGGGGCCATCCGGCGCCCTCCCTCGCGCGTCTGTTGCGAGCCGTCCGAGACATGCCCCGCGCCGATCGGTCCAAGGGCCAAACTGCTGACGTCGCGGGGGATTCACCCGCCGGGGCGGCGGGACGGCTTGGTGTCGGCACCATGTACGGTATTATGCCGTGTTCCGTCGACGGTTTTTCCCGCACGGCGGGCGGGATCGAGGGAGGCTCAGGTTGGCGATGTCGAGACAGGTGCGGCGCAGTCTCGCCCTGGCGCTCGTCGGCCTCCTCGGCGGCCTCGGGCTCGTGGCGGCCCTGTTCGGCGGGGAGTCCCTGCGCCAGCTGACCGGCCGCGGCACGCCGGAGAACGCCGCGCAGTCGTTGGCCGATCCCGGCGCGCTGGCGTCGCGCCAGGCCCCGTCCCGCGACGGCAAGCCGGGCGAGGGCGGTGGCCTGCCCCGGGCCGACGCCCCGTCGGACCCCGCCCGCGCGGCCGGATCCGGCAAGCCGGCCGCCGCGGTGCCGCGCTTCGACATCGTCCGGGTCGAGCCGAACGGCGATGCCGTGGTGGCCGGCCAGGGTGCGCCGAACGCCGTCGTCGAGATGCTGGTCAACGGCAAGCCGGTGGCCCGGACGACCGCCGACGAGGGGGGACAATTCGCCGTGGTGCCGCCGGCCCTGCCCGCGGGATCGAGCCAGATCCGGCTGCGCATGACCGACAAGGACGGGCGGGCGGCCGAGTCGGAGCAGAGCGTGGCGGTGGAGGTCGCCCCCGGGCGCGACCGTCAGCCGCTCGTCGCCCTGACCGCCCCGGACGCAGCGACCGTGGTTCTGTCGCAGCCGGGCGCGCCCGATGCCAAGGCCGGCGCCAAGGCCGTTGCGGCGGCACCGTCCGGCGCCGCGGGGCCGGGACAGCCGACCCGGATCGCGAGCGTGGACGTGCAGGAGAACGGGCGGCTGTTCGTCACGGCGACCGGCACCCCCGGCGCGGCGATCCGGCTCTACCTCAACGACACGCTGATCGCCCCCGGGCGCGTCGGCCCGGACGGGCGGGCGAGCTTCACCATCGGGCGCGGCGTGAAGCCCGGCCAGTATCAGGTGCGGATCGACCAGATCGACCCGGCCACCGGCAAGGTGGAGACCCGCGCCGAGGTGCCGCTGTCCGTAGCCGAGCCGACTCGGATCGCCGCGCGTGACGTCGCCGGCTCGCAGCCATCGACCATCCCGGGCCATGCCCAGGGCACCCTTCCGAACCCGGCCGCGAACCGCGCCTCGGGCGCCTCCGCGCGCGGAGCCCGATCGACCGGGCAGGGCGTCGGCCCCGGCCTGGGTCGGGGTGCAGGGCCGGACGGCGCGCGGCCCGGCAGCGCCACGGATGGGGGGACGGGCAGCACGAAGGCGATGCCCGGGCGGCCTGAGCCGCAAACCCCCGCCGCGGCGGCGCCGGGTCCGGCCGAGGCCCGGAGCACCCCGGCAGAGGCGAGCGCCGACGGCGCGGTCTACGTGCCGGAGATCAGCACGGCCAAGATCACCCGCGGCGACAACCTCTGGCGGATCAGCCAGCGCACCTACGGCCGCGGCGAGCGCTACACGGTGATCTACGACGCCAACCAGACCCAGATCCGCAATCCCGACCTGATCTATCCGGGCCAGATCTTCGTGCTGCCGGCCGAAAAGCGCGGTTGAACGCCCCTCACTCCACCGCCTGATCGTCCCCCGCGAAGGCCAGCCGGCGCAGCCGGCGCAGGGCCGCGGCCAGTTCATCGTGCGACGGCACCGCCAAGGCGAGGCGGACCGCGTTCGGGGCGTGGCCGGGGGCGACCGCGAAGGCCGGGGCCGGGATCAGCGCGATGCCCTGGCGCAGGGCCGCCGCCGCGTAGGCCTCCGCCCGCCAGGTTTCCGGCAGTTCCAGCCACAGGTGATAGGCACGGCCGTCGCCCACCACCCGCAGGTCCGCGAGCGCCGCCCGGGCGATCACCTGCCGGGCCGCCGCGTCCCGGCGCTTGACCGCGGCCAGCGCGGTGGCCGAGCCCCCCGCCATCATCCAGTGCATGCCGGCCGCGAGCGACAGGCCGAGGGCTGTCCAGGCGCCCTGACGGATCGAGGCCGCGAGCCGGTCGGTCAGGGGCGGGGGCGCCGCCACGAGGCCGAGCGTCAGCGAGGGCATCACCCGCTTGGACAGGCTGTCCACCAGGATCACCCGATCGGGCGCGAGACAGGCCAGCGGACGGGCATCCGCGAGGAAGCCGTAGACCGCATCCTCGATGGCGGTCAGCCCGGTCTGCGCGAGCACGGCGGCGAGGTCGGAACGCCGGCCCGGCCCCATCGTGGCGCCCAGCGGATTCTGGAGGGTCGGCTGGAGGTAGACCCCGCTCAGCGGGTTCGCCCGGTGGGCCTGGAGCAGCGCGTCGGGGCACATCCCCTCGGCATCCATGGCGACCGGCACCAGCGTGATCCCGAGCCGGGCCGCGATCGCCTTCACCATCGGGTAGGTCAGGGGCTCGCAGGCGATCCGCTCGCCCGGCGCCGCCAGCGCGGCGAGCGCCGCCGCGAGCGCCTGCCGCCCGTTGCCGGTGAACAGGATGTCGGCCGGGTCGGGGGCGTAGCCGTCCCGGGCGAGAAATGCCGCCGCGATCGCCTGCGCCTGCGGTGTCCCCGCGGGCCCGTACTGGCCGAACGCCATCGCGCCGCCCGCGCCGGCGAGCGCCGCGAGGGTCTCGGCCAGAACGGCCTCCTGCTCGGGCAGCCGCGAATGGGTTCGCTGCAGATCGATCGCCGCGGGCGGCGGCTCCGGCTGGAGCAGCCCGTTCCGGCCCGGCGCGGACCGCACATAGGTGCCCCGCCCAACCTCGCCGGTGACGAGGCCCCGGCGGCCCAGTTCCGCATAGACCCGGCTCGCCGTCGAGACCGCGATGCCCTGCGCGTACGCGAAGTCGCGCTGCGGCGGCAGCTTCGCGCCGGGCGGGAGCCGGCCGGCCGCGATATCCGCGGCGATCGCGTCGGCAACGGACCGGAAATCCGCCGATCCCATGATTGCTCCGAGATCAATGTTTCGATTGATCCGAGATCTGTATCGGATCAATGCTGACCCCGCAATCCCG